>CAZMNS010000043.1:4240-6285 GCA_964567705.1 uncultured Gammaproteobacteria bacterium
GCCTGCAATCCAGGGGCAAACGGTGCATGTGATGCTGGCGAATGGAATATTACTTCATTTGATGGAAGCAATAGTGAGGTAAATGACATGACCATATATGATGATAAGCTTTATATTGTGGAAGGTAGCCATGTACGTTATTGCACCTTGGATGAAGATGGTATTTGTAATACTGATGACTGGACTAATGTTGACAATTTTCCTGGAGGAAATACCCTTAGTATTGAAGTTTTTAAAGATAATCTATATGTAGCTGCTGGAAATAAGCTATATCTGGGAACTCCTAACCCAGATACTACTTCTAATCCTCAGAATACTTTAGATTGGTCACCTGGGGCAGCTAATGTTGACCCTATTAATGAATCTCCTTATCACTATTATCAAGTCTTTAGATCAACGAATGGTGTTACCTGGGGAGCACCTGTATATACAAGCTATGATACAAGCTATACATATGCTGATTCTGACAACTTAGCAAATAATACCAAATACTGGTACGATATCAGGGCTGTTAACTATGACGGCTCCTCCTTCTCAAATATTCAAACAGTAACTACAGACAATTGTGCTCCTGACACTACTCCACCATTAGTCCCAACAATCTCTGGCTTAGGGGTTGAAACAGGTCTAGGATCAGAGTGCAAAGTTAAGAATCAGGACGCAGAATTTACAGTTAACGCCCAAGACCCTGAATCTAAGATTCAAAAAATCACTTACCAAATAAAGCAGGATGCCACCAATCTTTGTTTTGATGGTTCTAATTTTTCTAAAGCCTGTACAGATCCCAGTACTTTCATCTTAATGTATAGTGATACTTACCCCTTCTTATCACCAGTATCAGATACAGAATCTGTTGATTTTAACAACTTTTCTACAACTGCTCCCAACAATGACTATACTCTGACTGCTCAAGCTACAAATGGGGCTAGTTTATCCCAAAATAGCTTAAGTTATTCTTTTAATGTTAAGCTTGATTGTAGCGCTGCTAGGATCGAAACAAGTGGAGGAGGATCTGTACATACTGGAGGCAAAATTGATCGGCAGTAAACTATGAAAAAGTTTAAATTATTTTTCCTTTTAGGAATTTTTCTTTTTTTAAGCCTGCTAATTTATACTCCAATAAGTGCTCAGGTTCCTTGTCCTAGTAGCAGCGAACCAGATTTTGATGGCTTAGTCACAGCAGTAGGGACCATAACTGATTTAACTAGTATTGGTAAATGCGTTACTGGGGATTCTGCGGCGATTATTTTAGAACAAGCAAAATTTAAAGTAGAGTCATATGACTCATTAAAAATTACTTTTTTTGAGCAAGCTAAGCTTCCAGCAGACGGTAGTGTTCAAAAAGTAGAGATGCCGCAAGGTGATTATGACGTCCAATCTTTAAGCTTTAGCCAAAGCAGTGCAGATTACCTCTACTTAATTAATGGCAATCTCACAGTTCAAGTTAATGATAATATACCTGATGCAACAACTGCTGTCTTTTTTGTAGAAGGAGACTTGGCAATTAAAAACGACATTAACCATAATGCTTCTAATGCCGGTTTAACTTTCATTGCTAAAGGAGACATTAAAATTGATCCTAATGTTAAAAACATTGACGCTATTTTAATCTCTTCAAAAGAGATCTGCAGCGCTTATGATTTTAATTTAAATGACTGTCCAAACTCACAAGTAGATACTGAAGACCCGTTAACTGTTAATGGAAGCTTGATTAGCTTAGATGCAAACTTTCCTATCCAATTTAAAAGATCTCTGGATGATAACTCTGCAAGTGCTGCAGAAAAAGTGGTTTACCAACCAAAATATGTGGTCATTCTAAAAAACTTACTCTCTAGGGATTTGCTAATTTTAAAAGAGGAGTAAGGACATTAACTTACTTACCAAAATTTCTGGTCTGCTCTTGATACCATAAAACAGCTTTTTTAAGCTCATCTGGAGAAAAATCCGGCCAAAGAACTTTAGTAAAATAAAGCTCAGAGTAAGCTGTTTGCCAAAGTAAAAAGTTAGACAACCTAACTCTACCCCCAGTTCTAATAACTAAATCA
>CAZMNS010000044.1:0-1903 GCA_964567705.1 uncultured Gammaproteobacteria bacterium
GATAAAATAAACAAACCCGGCAATAGAAAGTGGGATAAAAACTAAAAAATATGCAATATTAGCACCAGAAATAAAATAAAGGGAAGTTATAGTTAAGAAGAAAACAATACTCGAGCCTAGATCCCGCTGGAGTCCAGCTAAAATTCCAACCACCACACCAACTACCAGAATAAAGATAAAAGTATTTATTCTTTTTTCAAAAATTGCTGCAAAAAAAATAATTGAAGATAGCTTTATAATTTCTGCTGGCTGCAAGGTAAGTGGACCTATTTTCAACCAACGGTGAGCGCCTCCAGCTTGGGTACCTAAACCAGGAATAAAAACAGCTAGAAGTAATAGTAGCGAGATTAAAAAAATTGGCAAAGATAATTTCTTAAAAATATGATAGTCAAAAAAAGAAAAAAATGCTAAGAATAAAAAACCTAATATAGCCCATAGACTTTGTTGTCTAATATAAAAATACTTATCTTTAAAATCAGAAAATGCGTGTACTGCAGACGCATCATAGACCATTAGTAACCCTATGACGGTTAAAATTATTACTGTCAGTAAAAGTTTTATATCAATCCTGGTAATAGCTGGTTTTAATCCCAGAGAATGATAATGATGCGAGGTGTTAGACATCTTATCCCGGAAGAAGCGCCAAGTACAACCCTAAAATAGCAAAAATAGCTCCTGCCAACCAAAACCTGACAACAATCTTTGGTTCTTCCCAACCAATATATTTAAACCACATATGGATAGGGGCAACAGGAAATATTTTTCTTTTTAAAAATCTTTTAGAGAGGATCTGAAGTAGTGATGAGGTAACAATCACTATATATACCCCACCAATTATTGCTAACCCTAATATTTTCCCAGTCAGAAGTCCAACAACTGCTAGTGTTGCTCCAAAAGCAAAGGCACCTGCATCTCCAAGATAAATTCTCGCAGGAAAAACATTAAAATAAAGATAGGCTATCAGTGTCCCTATCCAAATTCCTACAAATATACTTAAAGTTAAATCAAAAACTGAGGATGCTAAAACTAGAAATGCAAATAAACAGATAGTCAAAAGTCCTGTTGATAGCCCATCAAGTCCATCTGAGATATTATAAGCATTAGCAAAAGAAATTATTGGCACAATAGCTAGCGGTATATACCACCACCCTAAAACAATATTTCCCAAAAGTGGGATAAAAATATTATTTAACCCAAGCCAATAATAAAGCATACAAGCAATCAAGGCGGCAAAAAATAACTGCAATAATAAGATATATCTTCCTCTCATCCCAGCGTATTTACCACTGAACTGTAAAAATAATTTCCGGCAATCATCTAAAAACCCTATAAACCCAAAACTTAGCAATGTAAAAATTAAAATGTAGAGCTTGTAATCAATTGGCTTACTAATCCAGATAAAAACAATAATTGGCAGGATTGTAATTAATGGGATTAAAAGTAATCCTCCTCCAATTGGAGTCTCTAAATCTTTACCTTTAAGCAATATATGATGTATTGGGGACTCATTATCAATAATTCTCTCAGCATCCTTTTTATACTTTCTTCTTAAGTAAAAAAGTAGATCAATAAAAGGTACAAGCAAAATACTAGTTATAAAAAAAGATATTAAAACAAGTCCTAAAAGTTGAATCATAATTCTTTATTTTTTATTCTTAGTAATTCTTTGGACAACCTCATCAAGTCTAACAGCTCTTGATCCTTTTACCAACACAACATCTCCTTTAGAAAGAATCTTTAATAATTTAGAGACAATTTGAGGATTTTGTAAATTATATTCTATTCTATCTGATAAAAATCCTAAATTATTTAGTTCATCAGTTATATATTTAGTGTCCCCTCCACCTAAAAAAACTAAGTCCACTTTATCTTTGTAAATTTTATGGGCGATTTGACGGTGTAG
>CAZMNS010000044.1:1913-6219 GCA_964567705.1 uncultured Gammaproteobacteria bacterium
ACCTAAGACAATGATTCTTCTCCTAGCTGGTACCTGATTTAGTGTCTCTAAAGCTTCTTCTAAAGCTAGCGGTGAGGAGTTATATGTATCATCCAAAATTACTGAGTCATGATAACCTTGTAATGGTTGCAAACGATGCTCTGCTGGCTCAATCCCTTCTAAGGATTGTTTAATTCTAATTAGCGAGATCCCTTCTTTGATTCCTAGAGCTGCTGCTGCAAGAAGTGGATATACTTGATGAATACCTAAAAATAAAGAGCTTACCTCGACTCTTTCCACTCCATAATTAAGTTGAAAGTTAAGTCTAAAATCCTTTATTTTAAAATCATCTGCCCAAACATGACTTACTTTTGGATCAGTTCCAAAAAAGATCACTTCAGCTTGAGTTTTTTCAGCCATCCTCCTGAGTACCGGATCATCGCCATTTAAAATGGCAACACCATCTTTGGGCAACTTCTCTATTAACTTACCTTTTTCTAAAGCTATTTGATCAATATTTCCCAAAAACTCACTGTGAGCATAATTTACACTAGTAATTATGGCTGTTTTAGGCTTGATAATACTTAACCATAATTCCATCTCTCCGGGATACTCAATCCCCATCTCCAATATCACTTTTTTAATTTTTGGTCTAATCCTAAGTAATGTGATTGGAATATTAAAAATTGGGTCTAAGTTAGCCGATTTTGAGCTTGATTCAACTGTTGAAATCGTGGGAAATTTTTTTGATAAAACAGCTTTACAAGCAAAAACTGTACTGGTTTTACCAACTGAACCAGTCACCCCTATAAACATTGAAGCAGGGTAAAGTTTAGCGTATTGCCTAGCCAAGCTGATGCGCAACATATGGGCTCTTTTTTTTATGGGGTTTATTTTCCCAAATAGCGGGCTACCTTTCCAAATTGGGTGTGTTGTAAGATCAATCATTTACTTTTAAACTTAAAAAAAGTTACTAATATTATATGTTCTCTTCTTAAGCTGCTGGGGTCAATATCCTTTATCTCTCCTTGGTCCCATATTTTAATCTTTTGAACTCTGTCTAACAAAGAATTATCTATTCTTAGCGAACCGCCAATTGTACTATGTAGAGAGCTATAGGCACTAATGTCTTCTAAACCCTGTTTAATCAAAAAGTCTTTTAATTTACCAATAGTTACTCCTGAACTTGCCTCTACTATTGCCTCCTCTACTCCAATCCCAGACTTTCCAACTTTGCCTTTGACCCCAGAAATTTTAATATCAGAAGTTCTATTTTTAACTACTAAACCCTTCATTCCTTTTTCTGAAATTAATACTTTTGTTCCACTACCTAAGATAAAAAGGTTAATATCCAATTCCAGCGCTAAGCTTAAAATTTTTATCATCTCTCTTTCGTTTGTAGCCACAAAAAAAACCTCCGCTGGTCCACCAAACTTAGAATATGTATGGCTAGAGAGGGGTTCGTTTAACTTTATTCTCTCAGAACCAAAGATTTGAGTTAAAATTCTAAATTTAGAATCCATGAAGCGCTTTTATAACTGCCTCCTTATCTGACCAGGGTCTCTCAATACCAAAATAGCTCATTGATGTTTCATGTCCTTTTCCAAAAATCCCAATAGTATCTCCTCTTTTTGCTAAGTTTAAAGCTAAAATAATTGCCTTAGACCTATCAGGTTCTTTAAATAAAGTTTCTCCATCTTTTGCTCCAGCTTGATATGCGCCTTTGGCAATTTCCTCAAGAATTTTATTAGAATCTTCAAACCGAGGATCTTCATCTGTCAGAATTGTTATATCGGCAATTTTAGCAGAAATCTCACCCATTAGCGGACGCTTAGCATCATCTCTTTCTGAGGCAGCTCCAAAGACAGAAATCAGTTTGTGTTTAGTTTGTTTTTTTAAAGTAGTTAATACATTTTCTAACCCATTGGGTGTATGGGCAAAATCAACAACTATCCTAAACCCTAAATCATTTTCGATCTCTTCCATTCTACCTGATAAATTAGAAAAATTATTCAGCGCTCTCTTTACAATCTGACTACTTATTCCTAACGAGATGGCACAAGCAGCAGATTCTGCATTTAAGATATTAAAATCTCCAGGAACTTTTAAATCAAGTGAAAACTTTTGAGGGTTAAAATTAGCAGATTTATGTAAACCAAACGAGACCACCTTGCCATTTGTTTGCTTAGATAGTTTAGTAAAATGTTCTTCATCATGATTTAAAACAGCAACTTTAACATTCCTGATGAGTTTTGCCTTGGACTTAAGGTAGTTTTCAAAATTTTTATGGTAATCTAAATGTTCATGAGTAATATTAGTGATCACTCCAACATCAAACTTTATTCCCCAAACTCTAAACTGGTCTAAGCCATGTGAGGTAACTTCCAGAATAAAATACTTGCTGCCTGCTTTTTTGGCTTCACTTAAATATTTTTGCAGTTCAAAAGGAGAAGGATTAGTAACATGAAAGCCTGTATCATAAACTTTTCTACCAATTACTGCCTTAATTGTTGAGATCATAGAGACCTTAAGATTTGCTTCCTCTAAAATCTGATAAATCATATTTGTAGTTGTAGTTTTCCCATCAGTTCCAGTTACACCAATCACTTTTAGCCCTCGAGATGGAAAACCATAAATAATATTTGCCAGGATTGCTAAAGGTAGGTGTTCTAATAAATTAACCAACCACTGAGGGCTAAGTTTTCTAAGTAGCCACCCAACAGGAGTTTTCTTAAAAATTTGCCAAAACCTGACAATCAATTCCTTCATGAAGCTAATTATATCGCGCAGCGATATGGGCCGCAATTTTGCGTCTTTTCTGCGAATGAATCTCAGCGGACTAAGAGTCAGCTGTTTCTTTCAGAAAACGCTTCTTTCGTGGCCTTCATCCATGAACTGAAGTTCATGGTTTTCGGCACACAAAATAAGAAGTGAACTACTCAGTCGCCTTACAATGTAAGTAATTTTTAGCTTTCTTTAGCTTTCAACCTGAAAGGTTGCAAGCTAAGTTTTCATCAACCAGAGAATAAAAGAATCTTCAGAACCAGTGAAAATGTATTAAACGAGGCATCTATTCCGTTGGAGCTATACCAAAATAAATAAATAATTCCTTGGCAATTTCAAAAAATGTGGGAGCTGCTGTTTCTGAACCAAAGACAGAAGAGCTTGGTTCTAAGTATCTTACTAACATCACAAACTTGGGATCATCTGCTGGTGCAAAGCCCACAAAAGAAGCTATAGTTTTATTTGGATCATAATGACCTGCAACAGGAATTTGAGCTGTTCCAGTTTTCCCAGCTATTTTATACCCTTTAGGTTTAGCAAATTTAGCCTCCCCCTCATCTACTGCTTTGACCATCATCTCTTTTATGATTTGGGCTGTTTCTTCTTTTATTGGTTGACCAACTTGTCTGGGATTAATCTCAAAAATATCTTCATCTTGGATATTTTTGACTATATGGGGCTCCATTAGTTTGCCTGCATTAGCGATTGCCGAAACTGCTCTAACCATTTGCATCCCAGTTACTGCAATTCCTTGCCCAAAAGAGGCAGTAGCTAAATCAATCTCCTTCCACTCATCTTTTTCTCTAAGCTGAGGGCTTTGTTCATCTTGAAGATCCACCCCAGTTAATTTGCCTATCCCAAACTCATCTAAATATGAGAAAAGCTTATCCACACCCAATTTTCTGGCTGCAAAAACCATCCCAGTATTATCTGAATGAATAATTGTCTCAGTCATTGTAGTATCTGGATAGTATTTATTATTCCAAGTCTTGATCGTAAAACCACCTAAATTTATAGGTCCAAAACAGATATCACAAATTGTGTCATTTTTAACCACACCTTCATTGATAGCTGCAGCCATTACCAAAACTTTAAAAGTAGAACCAGGCTCGTAAGAGTCAGCAATTATTGGGTTTCGATAATTCTCTTTAGAAAACTTATCAGGACTCTTTGGATCATAACTTGGCAGTGATGCCATAGCTAAAACCCTACCTGTTTTTGGATCCATCACAACTGCTGATACTCCTTTAGCGCCATATTTTTCCATCCCTTTTTTTAAACTTTCTTCAACAATTTTTTGAATTGTACGATCAATATTTAAGATTAATGTTTTTCCTGTTTTAGCTTCTCTTGTTAGAAAGTTACCAATTAATATTGGTACACCATTGGCGTCTCTCTCCCTTCTTAAAAGCCCCTCACTGCCTTTTAGTTCACCGTTATAAAATCCTTCTAGGCCAAAATATCCAGTGTCTTTGCCGTAAATATCTGAACCTACAAAACCCAAAAGATGAGCAGATGAAGAACCTTCAGGATAGAACCTGGT
>CAZMNS010000045.1:0-2635 GCA_964567705.1 uncultured Gammaproteobacteria bacterium
CGGCTGAGTCTGCCCATTCGGCTAAGCAATCCTGCAGCCAATCCAGAAGTGTGCTTAAACTCTCTTTGCGGTAGAGTTTTTCAATTGATCCAAATTGCTGGATTAGCTTGGTTGCAGAAACCTCCCCTATTCCTGATACTCCTGGAATATTATCTGAAGCATCCCCAGCTAGCGCTTTATAATCAATCAACTGCATTGGGGCAAATCCATACTTTTCTTTAAACTCCACTTCTCCATAAAGCCCAACATCACTAATTGTTTTTTTGGGCATTAATATTTTGATGTTTTTATTGATTAGTTGCATAATATCCCTGTCCCCTGTAACAATAATCACTTCTAACATCTTTTCTTTTTTTATTCCTTGTAAAGCTAGGGTGTCGATCAGATCATCAGCCTCAAAACCAGAAACAGAAAACTCAGGGATATTAAAAGCGCTAACTACTTGGTGTACCCTTTGATATTGGTTGGACAAACTATCGTCAGTAGGTCCACGAGTTGCTTTATACTGAGTATAGGCTTGATGTCTAAAAGTTGGACCTTTTTCATCCCAAGCAACAGCTATAAAATCTGGATTTAGATCCTGAATAGATCGCAAAAGCATAGAGGAAAATCCATAAACAGCATTTACTAACTCACCTTCGCTGGTAGTTAAAGGAGGGGTAGCATGATAAGCCCGGTGTAACAGAGCATTACCGTCTATTAAAACTAATCTTTTCATCTAGACGCCTCCAACGCATTACCACTTGTCCTGAGCGACCTGTGGTGAGCAAAATCGAACCAAGTCGAAGGATCAATCAGTACTAACCTTTTCATTGCTAGATTTTAGCAGAAAAGTGGAATGAAACTAAATATTCCTTCTTATTAATGAGGAACCTTCCATAACAATTGCAGTTATTACAGCTGCACCTAAAACGCCTCCATCCTTGCCAAGTAATGCATATAATGCCATGCCAATAGGCACTAAACGTGCGGATTGACCTAAAATATCCATTAAGTCAAATCTAGAATGCTCAGAAACGCTTGTTCTTCCAGAAGCTCTTTCAATAACTTCCATTTACTCCTTTTTCTTGCCCACTAGTTTTTCAAACTCATCACCATCTAGGGTTTCTTTTTCTAATAAAGCTTTGGCAACTTTATCTAATTTAGCTCTATGTTTTTTAATTAAAGTTGTAGCTTGCTTAAAACCTGTGTCTAAGATCTTTTTAACCTCTCTATCTATGGCATTTTTCAAATCTGGGGAGATATCTGAGCTGTCATCTGTTTTCCAAACGCCAAACATCGGAGCTGGAGTAAGGTTTATTGGCCCCAAACTACTCATTCCATACTGAGTAACCATTTGTCTGGCAATTTGAGTTGCAATATTAATATCTGAGGCTGCTCCTGTTGAGATATCGTTAAAAATTAATTCCTCTGCAGCTTGGCCTCCTAGTGCAGCTGTAATCTGATCAAGCAATCTTGATTTTGTCTCATTAGATCTATCCTCAGTTGGAGGAAACATAGTGTGGCCCGCTGATTGGCCTCTGGCAACAATAGATATTCTGTGAACAGGATCCTGATTTTTTAAATAGTGCCCTACAATAGCATGCCCAGCTTCATGGTAAGCAGAAAGTTTCCTATCTTTTTCAGACTGCATCCTTTTTCTTTGAGGGCCTAACTTTTCTTTGGTAGCAGCTTCTTCTAAATCTTTTTGATCTATTGCTTTTTTACCTTCTCTAGCTGCTAAAATTGCTGCCTCATTTAACATATTTGCTAAATCAGCTCCAGAAAACCCAACAGTTCTTCTAGCTAATTTTTCTACTGATACATCTTTAGTAAAGGGCTTGCCCTTCATATGGATTCCTATAATTGCTTTTCTTTCTTCCAGGTCTGGTAGCCCTAAAACAACTCTTCTATCAAATCTTCCTGGTCTAACTAAAGCAGAATCAAGGAGATCTGGACGATTTGTAGCCCCTATAATAATCACATGATCAGTGGGGGTAAATCCATCCATCTCTACTAAGATCTGGTTTAGAGTTTGCTCTCTTTCATCATGTCCACCTGAGATCCCCATCCCTCTTGCAGCACCAACCCCCACTAACATCTCCATAAATTCAGATCCAGCTATAGAGAAAAAGGGTACATTAGCTTCCCCCGCAACTGCGCGCGACATTAGGGTTTTACCTGTTCCAGCTGGCCCAACTAGCAATACTCCTTTAGGAATTCTGGCACCTAAGGCTTTAAATTTTTCCGGTGTTTTTAAAAATTCAACAACTTCTTGGAGTTCTCTTTTGGCTTCATCCACTCCAGCAACATCTGAAAATTTAATCTGTGGTTGATCTTTAGAGAAAACTCTGGCTCTAGATTGACCAAAAGAAAAGATCCCTTGGGCTCCTTCTCTGGCTTGGCGGTAAAGAAAAAAGATCAACCCCCCCATAATCAAAAGAGGCAGTACTACTGTTCCAAAAATAGAAAACCAGGCTTGCTGCAGCGAGATATCTTTGATGTTAATAGTTACTGACTTAGGATCTACCCCAGAGTTTTTTAAAATCTCATAAATTGAGGTTTCAGGCTCTTTCCTGCTTAGGGAGAGCTCTTCTTTATCTTTATATTTAATCAAGACCTTATCTCCTTCAAGTGTAATTTTGGTTATTTTTTG
>CAZMNS010000045.1:2645-6194 GCA_964567705.1 uncultured Gammaproteobacteria bacterium
ACCTTTTAAAACAGAAGTTAACTTGTTTTGAGGTAATTTAGGTAGTTTTTTAGAACCAGGAATTGCCTCTCTTAAGCTTTTTCTTCTTCCGTTAGCCATGGGGTGGATTTTAGCATAAAGGGGTATAAAAAACTAGCGCGCTTTAATAAAAACTGAGGCCAAAATTACCATTAAGAAAGTTTGGCTTAGGAAAAGTAAAAAGTTTGCTCCCCACCACCTAATTATTTCTAAATTATTACCTGTTGAAGCAACCGGGAGAAGTATTACTAAGGAAATTATCCAGGTGGTAAGATAAACTTTTGGTATAAAACCTAGCCAATTTTTCCTCCAAGGGATATCTTTCTGGGTAAATCTTCTCCAAGTAAAATAAGGATTTAGAACAAACCATAAAAAATCCCAGATAGGATTGATTAGTAAAAATAAAGAGACTGCTTTAAGAATATTTCTCAAGCTTAGATCTAAACCAAAGGCAAAAGGCATGGCTAAAGCCAAGAAAAGGACTGTTTCTATGGCTATGTGATAAAGAGTGAAGTTGTCCTCACCGGCGATGAAATTAACTAAGCCCTTTTTCCAGCCTGTGGGAGTAATTCTTTTAGTGGGAAGATTTCTAGCCCAACCATCCTTTCCTTCTATTTGGATCTCTAAAAAAGCAATAGCCAAGACAAAGATAAAAAGATAGATGTTTGTGATTACCAAACCCATTATCTTACTTTAACACCTGAAGGAGCCTTTTTAGAAAGTTTAAGGAGAATAGGAGGATCAGTATCTGTTGCTAATATCATCGCCTGAGATTCCAAACCCATTATTACTCTTGGTTCTAAATTGGTTACATAAATAAATTGTTTACCAACTAAAGATTCTGGCTTATACCACTTTCTTATACCAGAGAGTACTTGCCTTCTCTCGTCTCCAAAATCCACAATCTGTTTAATTAACTTATCAGACCCCTCCACTCTTTCTGCCTCCAAAACAAAGTCTACTTTAAGCTTGAAGAGTTTATCTGATCCTTCCAGCTCTTCAGCGTCAATAACCGTCCCTACTTTAATCTCAACTTTTGAAAAATCATCAAAGGAAATCATTTAAAATAAGCACCTGCTTCGCTTTACGATATAAGAAATTGTATCGCACGCTCGCAGAAGCTTGCCTTTTTACTTCGTAAAAACGTAATCTAACTTCATGGCTTTTTTAACTTCATTTAAAGTTTTTTGAGCTTCTTCTCTAGCTCTTGCTGTCCCTTCTTTTAAAATCCCGCTCAAATTTATCTCGCCTTTGGCGGATTGGATCCAGGAAATTATTTAAAACTTTGACTAGGTACTTTTTAACCTCAATATCACCCACTTGGCCTTTCCTATAAGCCTCTTTAAACCTGTCAACTTCCTGCTCCACTTGTGGTGAGCTTGTCGAACCAAAAGCGTCTAAATAAATAAAGACTGGATTGCCTTCTACATGTCCAGGGTCAGTAACTCTAATTCTGGTCGGGTCTGTATACATATTCATAACCTTTTTATCTACCTCTTCTTGAGAATCTGATAGATAAATACAATTTCCTAAAGATTTTGTCATTTTAGTATTACCATCTGTTCCTACTAATCTTTTAACTCTGCCTACCATTGGTTCAGCCTCTTTTAATGTAGTTCCATAAGTTTGATTAAATTTCCTAACTATCTCATTAGTCTGTTCTATATGGGCTAGTTGATCTTCACCAACAGGCACTAAATCAGCATTCACACACAAAATATCAGCAGCCTGAAGGATGGGGAAGTTTATAAATCCTAAAGAGAAGTTCTCCCCCATTCCTTTATCTCTAATTTCATCTTTAATAGTTGGGTTTCTTAAAGCACGGTTGTGGGAGACAAGCATGGTAAAGATAATTCCCAGCTCATAAATTTCAGGGACTCCTGATTCCACAAAGAAAGTGACCTTATTAGGATCTAATCCTACAGCTAAATTATCAAGTAGTACTTCTCTAACTGATTCGTTAACTACTTTGGGTTCACTGACATATTTTGGATAAGCAAAGGCATGCATATCAGCCAGAATAATAAATGTTTCATACTCATCTTGGAGCTTCACTCTATTTTCAAGTGAACCAACGAAGTGGCCTAAATGGAGTTTCCCGGTTGTATTATCCCCTGTTAGAATCCGTTTCATAATTTTAGCATAGCGAAAATTACAAGCTTCTGCGAATGCCAAGTAAAATATTTCATACTGAAGCACGAAGCAGGTGCTTATCTGAGGAAAGTATAGCAGAGCAAAGGTAAAAGAAAAAGTAAAAGATCTAAACGTTTAAAGCATGCAATAATCTATGCTGTGACCTAAAAAAATCATCTATAGTTGCTTGATCAAGTCCTCCAGGAGTACTATCTATTCTTCTTATCCTAATACCTCTATGTCTTGCAATTTGATGTAGAGTCAACTCTAAAGAGTCCTCTGGTTCTGGTAATAATGATTTAGTAGACTTATACTGTCTTTCCATAAAAATATAAAAAAGGCCAAAAAAATAACCTCTCTTAAGGTTAATCCTATCTTTTAACTAAGTGCTAATAATTATAGCACAAACAAAATTTTTATCAAAATTTAGCCTCAAACTAAGCTAAATTTACACAACTTTTCCACAAACTTAGCAGTTTTCTAAATAATGGGCACAAAGGCCAGGGGTCCGAGCCACTATAAACACTGCTTTTCCTAGATTTGAATCCCATCCAAAAGCGCATAAAACTGTAGCTATAGCTCCATCTATATTAAGTGGTAACTTTTTACCTTTTTGTGTTTCTAGCTCTTTCTCAATCTCCTCAGCTGTTTTAATGAACTCCTCTCCCATATTAGCCTCTTTAAGTTTCTCCAAAATTAACTGTGACCTAGGATCAGTGGTATAAATCCTATGTCCAAAACCTGGCACTCTTTTCTCTTGCTCTATATATTCTTTTACTAGACTGTCCACTGTTGTCTGTCCACTGCTCACTTTATACAAAATTTCCATACATGGTTCAATTGCTCCCCCATGAGCTTCATTAATCTCTTTTATACCTTCAGCCACAGCCTCAGAGATAGTCTCTCCTTTTTTGGCACTTTCAATCACTTTTTTAGCCGAAGGGGTATCAGGCCCATGATCAATAGAAAGATTTAAAATTAGTTCAAATATTTTTAGTTCATTATCAGCGGGTTTTCTCTCAGACAAAAGTTCAAAAATTAAAGCAGCAAAATTTCTTTGCTGAGCCAACTTTAAGTGATCCTCATCTCCAAACAAAGCTGTGTTATCAGCTGTGTGAATTATTGTTTTAGGCATTCTTTCACCAAACTTGGTATTTCATCTAAATTATCAGCTACCTTTACCCCTGCTTTTCTTAAAACTTTCCTTTTCTCTGAAGGCAAACCTCTATTCCCTTCTATTATCGCTCCTGCATGGCCAAATTGCACCTCAGATGGTAAACTCATGGTAAATTCTCCACCTATAAAAGCCACCACAGGCTTTTTAATCTTTCCTTCCATTTTAAGCTTAGCAACTCTTTCCTCATATGTGCCTCCTAATTCCCCAAAAATTACTGAGGC
>CAZMNS010000046.1:0-5833 GCA_964567705.1 uncultured Gammaproteobacteria bacterium
TAATGGCAAACTATTTATAGATACCTGATAAAAGCAAAAAGGTAGGCTTTTTAAAGTAGTTGGTAAAGATCGAGCTGGTGCAGATATTTTTGAAGAAGTAAAATTAACTATATGAGAACCCAAAGGCCAGCTATATTCCCTCTCCAGTCAACCTCATTATTAATTAATCTAAAAGATACAAAAAAATATCTTTCTAAAAAACGTAATCCAGAGATTAGAATTGTATACTATGGAACTCCAGAATTCAGTGCCTATGTCTTAGAAAAATTAATTGAATTTTACAAAAATCCTACCACAACTTTAGCTTCCCATTTATCAGGTGGAAACCCACACCTTTCAAAATTTGTTATTCAAGCAGTAGTCACTAATCCTGATCATTTTGCCAAAATATAGAGGCGCTTCCCCAATTCAGACTGCTATTTTAAGTGGGGATAAAATAACTGGTGTAACTATTATGTTAATGGATGAAAAAATGGATCATGGTCCAATACTTTTTCAGAAAAGTTTAGCTATCCTTGATAGAGATAACTATCAAACTTTGAGTAATAAAATGTCACAAGAATCTGCTAGTATACTTTTAGAAACTTTAGAGAGATTTTTACGAGGTGAAATAAAACCAAAGCCTCAAAATCACAAAAAAGCAACAATAACTAAATTAATTAAAAAAGATGATGGATATTTTGATATTAATAACCCCCCTACCCCTAAGGTTTTAGATAGAATGATCAGGGCTTATTATCCTTGGCCTGGTGTTTGGACCCGCTTTCGCGCCTCCTCCGCCGAAGCGGCTGCGAAGGCCGAGCAAGGCTCCAGCGGACAAGCAAAAATTGTTAAGTTTTTACCAGAAAACATGGTACAGATGGAAGGCAAAAAAGCAATCCCTATTAAGGATTTTCTAAACGGCTACCCCGACTTTCCTATTAAAAATATATAATTATAAACTTATAGTCTTGATTTTTATATTTAATCCAGTATAGTAAGTATATGTATTCTATAGATCGGCCTGAAAACTACTACAATGACTACATTGGGGTAGTTACTGCCAAACAAAGAGGCATAATTGGATTAGTAATACAGCCTGAAGGTATAGCTAGAGTGCGATCTCGTCTACCCTATATAGCAAGGCGTCAAACTA
Organism: uncultured Gammaproteobacteria bacterium; assembly: GCA_964567705.1. GTDB lineage: Bacteria > Patescibacteriota > Microgenomatia > Daviesbacterales > UBA10151 > CAZMNS01. Next base: position 1,136 of record CAZMNS010000046.1, read on the forward strand.
CCACAGGGCAGTTATTTGAACTTGATCAAACAATACAAACAGATATCGGTATTGAATCATTTTGTATACCTTATGGCCAATCAGGCCACTTAATTTCTCATGACCTTCCACAGAGATTTAAAGAACCATGGGCACGGTTTCAAGGAACTGTAGCTGAGATTGTTTGCGAAACAGCTGTCAAGCAAAATGGCGTCTTAAATGGAGCTAGACTTGTTTCTGATGAAGAATTAATAACTCAACTTCAAAAGCAAGCTGAATCAGATCCGTTGTTAAAGGTTGAGGCGTATAGTTTTAACTTTACTTACGGAGACGCCCTTTATGCAGTCCCTGATGGAATGGCTATTTTAACGCAAGCAAATAGCGTTTTGCTCAATAGGTTCTTTGAATACAAATCTCGAATGGAAGGCTTAAAAGCTGGTCAAAATAAAAAGTCGATAAATACTGCTTTAATAGATGCTGCAAGTAGAAGACCTCTTCAAGCTGCTCTAGGCGCGCTGTTACGGATTGATCCTGAAAGTGTTGTAATCCCCTCGAGTAAGTTACCAGTGAAATTAGTAATTGCAGATGCCAGTGTTGGCCTTGATATTACAGGAGAAGACACTAATACGTTTACGGAAAAATTTAAGAAATCTTTAGTCGTGGGTCTAGGTAATATAAGAGCTGTTTCCTTTTTAGTTTTACGAAGAATGCTAGAACGTGACCTAAAACCCTGGGAAGAAGAGTTTATCCCTATTGATCAACAGTTAGCACAAACTATTCAGACTATCCGTGCCACTAAGAGAAGATTTAATAATTAAACCTGAGCTGGAGATTGCTCTACTTTTCTTTCCAGTTTAGCTCTAAATTTTGTTTTTGCTATTCTTAAGCACTTTGTACAATATTTTTTGCCTTTAAAAACATGGAGGTTTGGGTTCTGGCTCTTTTTAGAGATAGGTGCTTTTAGATTCCACGCACCACCATGACCAGAAGAACCTTTTTTATGTCTTGACCAAGATCTCATTGCAGATCTTTTGCCACAAGTTACACAAATTAACATAGAGCTAAAGTCTACCACACCTCATTAACAGCTTCAAGTTATGTAATGGACGATTCAATAATCTGACTATATAATAGAAAGTGGTTGGTAGAATCGTCCAAAAAAATTATGGCACCTGAATTTCTAGCCTCATCCATTATAATCTTACTTTTCTCTGTTATAGTTCATGAAGTGATGCATGGCTTTGTAGCCTTAAAGTTTGGGGACAAAACTGCACTGAACGCTGGTAGGCTTACTTTAAATCCTATCCCTCATATTGACCCTATTGGCACAATTTTACTCCCAGGGTTGCTGCTTATTACCAATGCTCCTATACTTTTTGGTTGGGCCAAACCTGTACCTGTTAATCCGCTGCACTTTTCAGATATCAGGCGGGGGGAACTGCTTGTTTCCTTTGCCGGTATTGGGGCAAATTTAAGTTTAGCAGTAGTTGGGACAATCCTTTACCATCTACTTTCCCCCAGCCTTGGACCATCTGATTTGATAACCATGCTTTTAAGGTTTACTGTCACTATTAATCTACTTTTAGGGATATTTAATTTAATTCCTATCCCACCTTTAGATGGCTCAAAAGTGCTGCTTTCTTTACTCCCCCTGCACCTAGCTAAAGAGTACCAAAAACTGGAAAGTTATGGTTTTTTACTGCTTTTACTACTTTGGTTCATTCCTTTTGGTAGAGGCTCACTTTTAAGCTTTATCCTCACCACAGGAATTAGTTTCCTTAATCTGTTCCTAAATGTTCCGTTAAGGCTATTTTAATCTATTATTTACCAAATTCTTACGTTTTTTTACCTAGATTTTGCTTGACAAAAATAGCCAAAAGTGCTATTATAATTTTGTCCTAAAAGGACAAGTAGATGGCTCAAAAAGCCTTGCCTACTCGCTCGTTTGACATTTGAGGGTTTATTTTTCTCTCACTGCTGTTTTAGCTAAAGGAAACTTAAGTTTTGGTCAAGCTTAGGCTAGCCAAACAAAGTTACCACTTATCCTTTAGGGGGAAAGACCTCAGATCACGGCTATGTAGGCAGAAATTATCTGTCCAGTTTAATATTTATCCACTCACTAAGTTCTAAGTGTGTGGATTTTTTTATGCCCTTAAATTACAATTAGCCTTAAGCCGAGATAGCTCAGTGGTAGAGCAATCGCTTTGTAAGCGATGGGTCCGGGGTTCAAATCCCCGTCTCGGCTCCAAACATCAGTTCGACTTCTGTTACCTGTTCGGGCAGTCAAACAGATTTCTACTCTATCACTGTAATGCTTGGATTACCTATTGGTAATTCATTTACTGTTGGGTCCCAAAGCAGATAAACCTTACCATAAGTCTCGTTTAAAGTTTCAACTACTTTAGCTGCCTCCTCATCACTAAGATCAGGTAATTTGGCATTTATTTTAGGAATTTCTTCTTTATGGTAATGCCACAGGGCTTGTTCGCTATCATCAAATCCTTCCCAGGTATTAGTATCAACCACTGTTTCAACCCCTACCAGCCTGGCATCCTTGTCATCACTTTCATAAAGCTGACACTCAAACATTCCACCTTTAACTTGTTTACAAAAGTGATGGGCTATTTTTTTCTCATCTGCTGGGAAGTGCTTCTCAGCATCAATATGCAAACTAAAACCCTGATGAGGTTTTGTTATCTCCTCTGTAATTTGAGGTTCAGGAGATGGATTAAGTTGACTGGGAGATACCATCTGGCCTCTAATCACATACCCTAAAGCAACCCCAATAATTAACGCTCCACCCATAAACATCCAAAAATTTCTATCTATTAAACTCACCTCCCTTGGGCAAATGAATCTCAGCGGACTAAGAGTCCACTGTTTCTTTCAGAAAACGCTTCTTTCGTGGCCTTCATCCATGAACTGAAGTTCATGGTTTTCGGCACACAAAATAAGTTATTTTATTTATTAAACTAATCTAAGAATAAATTCAAGATATCAAATTAGTCTTGGAAGTAGGTAAAAAGTTTGTTAGAATAACACAGCGTGTCGCAGTGGTTCGAGAATTATATGCCGATATAGTTCAGTGGCAGAACGCCATCTTGGTAAGATGGAAGTCACGAGTTCGATTCTCGTTGTCGGCTCCAAGTGAAACTGGCAGGGTGGTTTTAGCCTGATTAGCTTGTAATAATACTCCTTCTTTGAGTCCGACCAAACCATTATCTTCAAAAAGTTGATTTTGTTTGTTTCTTAAGAACAAAAACGCAGTTTTAGCTTCTATATAGAGCTTTTTATCCTTTAACTTGAGGTCCGACCCTAGAATTTGCAAAACTAGCCTTTTTACATAGGGATCTTTACTGTTAAATAGTTCCATTACTTGAGTAGCGAAGCTTAGAGTATCGTCTATTACCTGCGCCCAATAAGAAAGCCTATCCGAATTAAGTTGTTCTTTAATATCCGCTTCCTCTTTTAGAACCTCAGCTACTTTTTGCTTATATTCAGCTTCGGAATAAAGACCATCAATTTTCATCCCATAAACAACCTCTTTTCTTTTACTTAATTCCTGTAGCTTTTTGGTTAGCATCTCCCTTTGTTTTCGGTCAAATTCAAATTCTTCCTTATTTCTTCTTCTTAAAACAGCTTTAATCCAGTCAATAAACCTTGGATCTAGTTCCAGATTATCAATATATTCCCTTACTTGATTTTCTAACTCTCCAGCTGGCAAATATAGTTGTGCACACTTAATGCCTTTATTTTTCTTGCATCTGTAGTAGCAGAACTCTTGTGATGTTCCATTTTTGTATTGTTTGACCTTTCGATCCCCAGTTATTGTTGCACCGCATTCTCCACACTTTGGAACTCGTGCTAATGGTAAGGGTTCTCTTTTACCATAGTCTTCGTATCTCCCCCCAAATTTTCCACTTATAATTCTTTGTACTTTCTCAAACTCTTCAGGTGTGATCATGGCGTTGTGATTACCTTTGTGTAGACTTCCTGAGTAATAAAAGTATCCAGAGTAAAATATGTTATGAAAGAATCTAAAGGCAGTAGTTTTGGATATTTTCCTACCCTTTCTATCCCTTAACCCTATTTTGGTGATTTCTTTTAAAGATTCCTCAACAGTATATTTACCAGTCAACATCATTTGCCACCACCTTTGACATAAATCATAACGATCAGGGTCATTTGTAAGGTCTTTTTCGCCTTTTATCTCTCCAATATTTAAGTAGCCTAAGGGAGCAATACCGGGCCTAATTCCTTTGGAAACCTTTGAGTTGAGACCTCTCTTAACATCTCTTGAAAGTTTAAGAGAAAAATCTGTACTCATACCAAATTCAATCAGTAGCATGAACCAATTGGAGGAATCATAGATTGTATACGGGGTGATTATCCTTAAACCTTTATTTTGAACTAGATCAAGCATTTCAGAGCCATCCTTTAAATTCCTAGCCAAACGATTAGCCGCCCAACAGACAACTACTCTTGCTTTATCTGCCTGAAGAAGACTTAACATTTTATAGAATTCCGTGCGTTTGCCAGCGACTTTTGCAGATTTTTCTTCCTGAAAGGGTGGTACTACTAAAGTTAAATTAAACTTTTCGACAATCCTACTACATTCTTCATGTTGATCGTTGAGGGATAATATTTGTTGTTTTTTATCCTCATCTGATTTTCTGCCATATTCTAGGGCGAAGTTATCCATATTATCTATATTTATAC
>CAZMNS010000046.1:5843-6190 GCA_964567705.1 uncultured Gammaproteobacteria bacterium
TTTATACTACTCATTATTTTGTACCACTTTCTTCAGATGATTAACAGTCTTTGTATTCATTTTAATTAATGCTTCAAATAACATTATTAATCTTGAGCCTTGCTCTAATGCTTGGCTATCCGTTAATTCAAGCCCGTAAATCTCAAAAACCAACCTTTTAAATTCTCTTATTTCCTCTGGCGTAAGCATTATTTACCCTCCAAGTAAGTAGTAACCTTCTTGTTAAAAACAGCCCCTGGATTTCTTATATTTTTATCCTGTTTTATCTCGGAAGAGAATTCAAAGAACATGGAGGCAGGTAAACCATTCCTCGCTGCCCAAAGGTAAAAATCAAAGCTATCTGGATT
>CAZMNS010000047.1:0-2164 GCA_964567705.1 uncultured Gammaproteobacteria bacterium
AGTATTAGGATAGTTTCTGCAATTTTCGGAATAATCTCTATTTTATTAATTTATCTGATCTCAATTAAACTTTTCAATCAATTTGTCTCCCTCACTGCTGCATTTTTATTTGCCACTGCACCATTTGCAGTATTTTTTTCTAGAGGACTATTTGAGACAAATATTGCCTTAACTTTCTTCCTAAGCGGATTTCTGTTTTTTTTATATAGGGCCAAAAAGGGTTTGTTTCATCTTTCTTTAATATTTTTTATTTTGGCAATGTATACTTATCACAGTTATAAATTATTTGTTCCACTATTTCTTCTTGGACTATTAATTAACTACAGAAGCGAACTACTAAAAAGACCTAAAGCTTTATTAATATCTGCAGTAATTGGAGGAATAATCCTAATCCCAATGATATTTTTTAGCATTTATGGTCAGTCTGTTGCTCGTTTTGGATCAACATCAATTCTTAAATTATACCCGCCTCCAGTTTTAACAAGATTTGCTGACAGTTTTGCAAATATTTTATTTCAAAACCCTATCTATTTTTTTATATGGGAATTAGGTGGAAGATATTTAAGTTATTTTTCGCCATTAAATTTATTCTTAAGAGAATCACTAGAACCAGGTTTAGTGGTTCCAACTTTAGCTATTTTTTTCCCATTTAGTTTTATTTTTTGGGTGATTGGGCTGATTTTATTGCTCAAATCACCTACAAAAAATAAGGCAATGTTGCTTTTAATTTTCTTAGCACCACTTCCTGCCGTTATAACATGGAATTGGTTTCATGCTAATCGAGCTCTGCCTCTTTTTTGTATCTTTTCTGTAGTTATAGCTTATGGATTTTTTGAATTTATAAATTATTTGAAGAATACTTCAGATAAATTTAGAAATTTTATTTTTGGAGGTATAGTTGTAATCTTCTTTGCTTATGGAACCTGGAGTTCACTTTATCTATTTGACTCACTGTTAATTATTCTTCCAAAAGATCATTTTGGGGAATATCAGCCAGGATTTAGGGAAGCAATGGCAGTTATTACACCACTTGAGCAAAATTATGATCAAATTATAATTGAAAGTTCACAAGCTCAACCTTATATATTTACTCTTTTTTATTCTACCTACTCTCCGCAAAGATATTTAAGTGAAGTTGATTATAAAAAAATATCAAAAAGTCCTAGGGATTATTATGACTTTGGAAAAATTAAATTTAGAAAAATAGATTGGAGAGTTGATAGAGGTTTAAAAAGATCAATTTTTATGGGTTCAAACTTTAGTTTGCCAGAAAGTGATATTAAAAGTACTGAAAACGCCAAAATTGTAAAAGATATTTTAGATCCTAATGGAAATATCTCAGTCAGAATTGTAACTTTAGAATAATGATTAAGGAAGTAAGTATTTGGATAAAAAAGAAAAAATACTGGGTTTCTCTTGGTGTTTTAGTTTTTATAGCAATTTTTTTGAGAACCTTTAGGGCGGATCAAATTACCTGGTTTTTTTATGATCAAGGAAGAGACGCTTTAATTTTATGGGAATTAATAAAAAATGGTAAGTTTTTTTTAATTGGTCCAACTACTGGGCTTGAGGGAGTATTTTTGGGGCCATTTTTTTACTATCTTTTAGCCCCTGCATATTTTATTAGTGGTGGGGATCCTGCGGCAGCGGCAATTTTTATAGGTATACTTACCAGTTTAGGCATCATATTTCTTTTTGTTTTAGGATCTAGAATATCTCCATTAGTAGGATTATTTTCAGCAATATTAGCAGTATTTTCTTTTCAGTCAGTTAAAAATGACAGGTGGGTAGCAAACCCTTCACCAATCTCTTTTTTTGCACCACTAACACTACTAGCTTTATATTACTCTGCAACAAAACCTCTTTATTTTTTCCCAATAGCTACTTTACTTCTGGGGATAAATTTACAACTTGAAGCCTCTGGTAGTTTTTTTACTCTTTTTGCAACTTTAACATGGATAATATTAACTAAAATTTATAAAAATATAAAGGTTTTATTTTTTGGGGCACTTACTTTTTTAATTACTTTAATACCCCAACTTTTATTTGAATTAAGACATGATTTTCTAATTACCAAAAGCATATTAAATTTTATTTTTAATTCTCAGATGGAAGCTGGCAGTAGTTTTTCTTTCCCAACTCCTTACTGGTTAGAAGTAAGATC
>CAZMNS010000047.1:2174-6139 GCA_964567705.1 uncultured Gammaproteobacteria bacterium
GGTAAATGCAACCTTAATAAGTTTAGCTATCTTACTTTTAATGATGCCACTTCTTTTTATCCACAAACAACTAAGGAATAACTTATTAATTAAGTTGTGTTTAGTGTGGATTTTAATCCCCTCATTTATTTTTCTTTTTTACAGCGGGAATTATGGTAGGCTTTATGATTATTATCTTAATCCTTTATTACCCGCTTTTTTTATATTATTTGCTGCAGCTTTATATAGTTTATGGAAGTTTAGTTGGGGAAAAGTTATAGTATTTCTCTTTTTCGTCTTTTTCTTAGATAAACAATTACTAATTTTACCAGGACATTTAACAGATGAATTAAAAGGTTATAATACTATTGCGCTAGGGAATCAAAAAAAAGCTATAGATGGGGTTTATCAAGATAGCAAAGGTAAAAAATTTAACATTGATGTTTATGTTCCTCCAGTAATACCCTATACTTATGATTACCTTTTTAAGTGGTACGGAGAAAAAAAATATAAGTTGTTACCAGAAAAAGATTTAGTTCCAACGCTCTATACTCTCTATGAGTATGATAGTAAACAACAAAGGTTAGATGCGTGGTTAGCAAGACAAGATGGTTCTGCTAGGATTGAAAAAACTGCAACTTTTGGGGGTATAACTGTTAACAAAAGGGAAAGATATTAAATATGAGAAATTATATAAAATTATCAGTTGTTGTTCCTTCTTATAACGAAGCGATAGAAGTTAAAAAAGAAGCAATAGATGCGATTGACGAATATTTAAAAAAGCAGGCATTAAGTTATGAGGTATTAATCGTTGATGATCAGTCAACAAACAATACGCTAGATGAAGTTAAAAATTACATAAAAAATAAAGATCATTTTAAAGTTTTAGAGCTGGAGCATGGAGGCAAAGCAATTACTGTAATAACTGGAGTTTTGAAAAGCCAAGGGGAAATTGCCCTGTTTACAGATATGGATCAAGCAACCCCTATTAATCAGTTAGAAAAAATTTTGCCAGAATTTAATAAAGGATTTGATATTGTAATTGGAGCGAGAAAAGACAGAAAAGGAGCCCCTTTAATTAGAAAAATGGCTGCGTTTGGGTTTGCCACACTAAGAAACCTTGTTTTAGGATTACCGTTTCAAGATACCCAGTGTGGTTTCAAAGCTTTTAACAGAGCCTCAATTAATGCCATATTTCCTGCTCTTTTAGATGGTTGGAAACATATGAGAAAATCAGGAGCAGCTGTTAATGCTGGATTTGATGTAGAAACATTATTTTTGGCAAAGAAGAAAAGTTTTAAAATAAAAGATGTAGAGGTTGAATGGTACCACGTCCAAAATGAAAAACAAGTGCAAATAATCAAAGATTCTTTGGAAGCTGTAAAAGATATGTTAAGGATTAGGCTAAGCGATCTTTTAGGTAAATATAATTAACTTTAAAAGGAGGTGATTTTAGTGGATGACAAAGAAGGCCCAATGAATCCTGACAACAAAAAAATTGAGTTAAATGAATATGGGGAGATAGTAGGAGATGCTCCAGTAAAAGTAACTACAGAGGAACCACCTGTGGTAGAGGAAGAGGATCAGCCCAGAGTTCCAGGCCAAGTTAGAGCTAATCTAGAAGCATTAAGGAATAAGTTGGACGAAGTAAAACCAGTTGATGTAGACGAGCTTTTAAAGAAATAATACTGGTGTCCTGTAAATTTATAGTAAGTATTTGCACTATACTTGAAAAGTGTGTTTTTAGACTTATAAATGAAACTTAGAAAAGTTGCAGAAGAGATAATCATACCCAAACCTCCTTTTGCATTTGATCCCACATTTCACAAACCAGACCACTTTCCTTCAAACGACAATTACTTTGAGGTAGGTATAAGATGGCAAACTTTTAGGTGGAGAAATGAATGTTTAGGGATTAAATTTGAAAATAAAGGCTCGGTTAATAAACCAAAAATCATGGTAAATATCTATGGTGTTAAATCTTTCCCAAAAGATTATGTAGACTCTTTAATAGAGGAGATTAAGTATCGATATAATCTAGATTTAGATCTAAAGGAATTTTATAAAAAGTTTAGAAATGATCAAGCTTTGGGTTCTATTATTAATAAATGGAAAGGTATGCGTCCAGGACATCCGAGCTCTTTGTACGAATACTTAATAATTGGAGTTGTCTTGCAAAATACAACAGTTAGAAGGTCTATCCAAATGCTTCAAGTATTACTCGAAAATTATGGTACTTTTTTAGAATTTGACAGTAAAAAGTTATGGTGTTTTTGGAAACCAGGAGGATTACAAAAAATTTCTGAGGAGGATCTAAGGATGCTAAAGGTAGGCTATCGGGCGAAGTCTATTAAAATAATAGATACTCAATTTGGAGAAGGACAAATAGATGAGATGGATTTAAGGGAAAAAAATATGGAAACTCAAAAAAATGAACTTTTGAAACTATATGGAGTAGGTCCAGCAACAGTTTGGTATCTACTTTTTGACATTTTTCATCACTTTGATTTTTTTACTCATGTCTCTCCTTGGGAGCAAAAAATCTATTCCAAACTTTTCTTTGATAAGGATCCAGAAAATCCTGTTTCTGTTGAGAAGCTTTTAAATTATTTTGAAAAATTTGATAAATACAAACAGTTAGCAGTTCACTATATATGGGAAGATTTATGGTGGAAAAGAAAAAATCAAAATATTCTTTGGCTAGAAAAACTGATCAGAATCTAATGCCAAAACTTCATAGGCAGGGTAACACTTTTCTCTACGTGGAATAAATTGTTACCAATAAGGAGCATTTTTAATTTTAGGTATATAGATTTATCTTCTAGTATTAAATATGAAATAACTTGATGCTATAGTGAGATAAATGCAGAGGTTGTTTATCTATGCTAGGTAAATTTTTTATAAAATATAAATTAGATTTTTTAGTTATATTTTTACTTTCTCTAACACTTCCTTTATTTTTTTACAAACTTGGACAATCATCGCTAGTTTCTTGGGATGAGGCTTGGTATGCAGAAATAGCTAAAAAAATTTTAGAGACTAATAATTTTTTTACTTTAAGCTTTAATGGCAGGCCTTATTATGATCACCCGCCAGCTGGATTTTGGTTAATGGCATTTTCTTTGTTTATATTTGGAATAAGTGAATTTGCTGCAAGATTTGCACCTGCTCTCTGTGGATTTTTAGCAGTGATTTTTACTTATTTTTTAGGGAAAAAATTATTTAGTAGGATTGTAGGATTTTTAGCTGCATTTTCTTTAACCTCCTCATTATGGTTTTTATTTAGGGCAAGGTCAGGAAATTTAGATACTATTTTAACCCTATTTTTTGTATCCACCTTTTATTTTGCAATAAAAGCTTCGGAAAATAGAAGATTCTTAATCCCATTTGCTGTGTCTTTAAGTCTTCTATTTTTAACGAAGACAATGGTTCCTTTTACAATACTTCCAGTGCTTTTCTTAATATTTCTTAACTTTAAATTCACTAAACTTAAAGAATACCTAACAACCGCATACTTAATAAAGCTCCTAAAAAATTTGGCCATTCCTCTAATTATTTTTTTATCTCTTTTTGGAAGTTGGATTTTAGTTAGTAGTCTGCAATTTAGCGATTTTAGAGAGCGATATTTAGGGATAGGTTTACCCGGGGTTCAAACGGAAACCAATTATTTAGATAATATTAAGTTAACTAAAGAATATATCCATAATGGAATAGGTAAATGGTTTTGGCCATCTGCTGTCTCGCTTTTTTTTAGTTTGCTATTTTTCCAAAGGCGTTTTTTATTTTTATTCCTTTTCTGTTTGACTTTCTTTACTCCTTTTATTTTTTCTAATAGAGGACATATTTGGCACCTAATTCCACTTCACCCATTTATGCTGATATCTTTATTTGGGTTTATGTTTATCTTCTTAGAAAGAGTACTAAGTTACAAATTTTTCCCCAGTATTTTAAGAGACAATAAAATCGCACTTGCCTCATTTTTTATT
>CAZMNS010000048.1:0-5823 GCA_964567705.1 uncultured Gammaproteobacteria bacterium
ATCTTAACCCTTGCCTTAAAAAAAATTTGATGGTAAGATTTCCGGCAATATGCCATTAAGTAAGAAAACATCCAACTTCAAGAAAAAAACTGTAAAGAAATCGTCGACCTCCCTTTTTCTCAATAATCTTAAATTGCCTAAATTTAATCTAAAATTTAGGCCTAAAAAAATATCTGATTTACCTAAAACACCATTATTTCTGATAGCTGTTTTTTTAATAGGAGGTTTTATATATCTTTTATCTAAATGGCTGGTTGTGGCTTGGGTTGACCAAAGGCCAATTACTAGGGTACAACTTCTAAGTCAATTAGAAGAAAAATTTGGAGAAAACTTAAAAGATCAACTAATTTCTGAAGCGTTAATAATAAATGAAGCTAAAAGAAGGGGAGTAAGTGTTTCTGAAGATGAAATTAATAAGGATTTTGGGCAAACTGAGCAACAAGTTGGCGGTAAGCAGATGTTGTTATCACTTCTTGCCCGGGATGGAACAACAGAGGAAGAATTTAGGAAGAGAATTATGTTGCAAATTTTAGTCCAAAAAATGTTTTCTGATGGGGTGAATGTTTCAGAAGATGAGATAAATAAATATCTAGAGGAAAATAAAGATAGTTTACCGCCAGAAGCGCTACAAGCAGATATGAGCAGTACAGTTAGCAGTCAGCTCAGGATAGAGATTACGGATCAGCTTAAAAATCAAAAAATTTCTCAAGCTTTTAGGACTTGGTTGGAAGACACTAAAAATAGTTCTCGGGTAATTAAAATTTAAAAGTATGTTTAGACAACTTTTATCTCCAATTGCTACTTTAACTTTCTTCTTTTTAGCGTTATTTATCTATACTAAGTTAATTGGTCCGCTACCGCTTTCCATTAATAGTGTAAATACAACCAAAAGTGATCTGTTTACTGTGACTGGTGAGGGGGAAGTGAATATAAAGCCAGACATTGTTATTATTAGAGTTGGAGTACAATCTAGTGGTAATACTGTCAGCAATGCTCAAGAAAGATTGAATATTGATATTAACGCAGTTTCTGATTCTATAAAGCAACTTAATGTTGCTGATGAAGATATCCAAACAGAAAATTATAATATTTACCCTAACTATGACAATACAAACCCTCAAAGGATTGTAAACTATACTGCAAATTCAAATTTAGTCATTAAGGTAAGAGATTTAGATAAAGCTAATAATATTTTAGACACCGCAATTAGCAATGGAGCAAATCAGGTTGGTAGTATCTCATTTGAAGTTGATGATAAAAGCGAGGCTGAAAATGAAGCGAGAAAAGAAGCAGTTGCAAAGGCAAAGATGAAAGCTTCTTTAGCCTCTCAAATTGCTGGGTTTAAGTTAGGAAGAATTATCAATTATTCAGAGAGCTTTGAGGGATTTCCTATCCCTATGCCTCTTCAAGAAAGAAGTCTTATTAAAGAAGATGTAGCTACCCAAATAGAACATGGTTCAAATGAAGTTAAGGTAAGTGTTACTTTAAGTTACGAAATAATTTAGGAGGTTTTTTGTTATGAGCGTTAAAATTTATACTACAACCACTTGTCCTTATTGTAAGATGGAAAAAGAGTACTTAGATTCTAAAGGAATTAAGTATGAGAATATATTTGTGGATCAGGATGCAAAGGCAGCTGAGGATATGGTAAAGGAGTCTGGACAAATGGGAGTTCCATTTACTGTCATTGTTGATGATCGGGGTAAAAAGACAGAACTTTTAGGATTCAATAAAGAAAAGCTAAATCAAGCTTTGGGTATCTCTTCTTAGCTCCTTGACTCTATCTTGATATATTCATTAGACTGTAATTAGAATAGATTAAGTTTAGATTGGACGATTTGTAGTTCGACTACGCTCACTATAAAGCAGTAACTTAGAAAATAATAGGTTTACCCTGAGCAGAGTCGAATGGTCCAAATCTGTCCATTTAAAAAAGGAGGTGAGGTTTAATGAAGGCTCTCCATATGCTTTCCTTTGCGTTAGTAGTCGTAGGTGCTGTGAATTGGGGTCTGGTAGGATTGCTGGATATGAACTTAGTAAGTTCACTTTTAGGCTCTATGCCAAGTATTGAGATGCTTGTTTACATATTAGTTGGTGTGTCTGGTGTGTATCTAGCTGCAACTCATATGAATGATTGTAAAGTTTGTAGTGCAAAGTAATTGCAGGTCTTATCAGATTTAAAAGAGCTGCTTATTAAGCAGCTCTTTTTTATAAAGTTTATCAGCGTTAGTTAATGTTCAAATAACTTAATCTTTGATATACTTACTTGGTTTTATAATTACAAGAAAACCCAGCTTTCTCAAAGCAGGGTTCAACAGACTTTTAGTCCGTGGAGGTTTATAGACAGCATAAGGAAGGGAGGTGATTATCTTGACAAATAAAATACTTTTGATTGGTGGAATAATATTAATCGCGTTGATTGGTGTAGGAGTATATCTATTCACCAGAATGGATACTACTTTACAAAATTCAATATTACCACCGAATCAGGATTCTAAGGCTGAAACATCTGTTGATGAAGCAACTGATTCAACTGAATCTGCCGAGGAATCAGCAATTAAAGAAATAATTGTTGAGAGTAGAGGTTTAGTTTTTAACCCAGAAGAAATAAAGGTAAAGATGGGAGACACAGTTAAATTAACTTATAAAAACAATCAGGGAACTCATGACTGGAATGTGGATGAGTTTAATGCAAAAACAGGATTGATTGATGCAGGTGAAGAAAAGACAGTAGAATTTGTTGCAGATAAGCCTGGAAGTTTTGAGTATTACTGTTCCGTACCAGGACACAGAGAAGCAGGGTTGAAAGGTACCCTTATTGTAGAGTAATAGGTGAAGTTTTATGTGTTTTAACTGTGGATGTTTCAATCCAAATGATGATATGGGAAGTCCCAAAAATATAACTAATAAAACTTTTAAAGAATTAGCAGATGCTAAAAGTGTCTCTTTTGATGAGATTAGACAACAAGTTCTTGAGTATTTAGAACAAGGCAGTGACAATCCTGAATTTGAAGGTATCTTTATTGAAGCAGCTAAAGCTTGGGGACAATCTGTTGAAGAGGCTAAATCTAATGCTAAAAAATTATTGGTTCAAGAGCTAAAAAGTTAATGAATATTAAGGAATTACCTTCTAATACTAGATTTTATTGTTTATTATTTAGCTTTTGTTTATCGATATTTTTTTATTTTGTAACCCAAGATCCTAAAACAATATTTACTTTAGTGCAAATATATGCTCTAACTGCAGTCATATTTTTATACTTTGCGTTACTTGCAGGACCTCTAACCTATACTTTTAAATTCTTGCCATTTCGAGGTCAATATTTAAAGATCAGAAGAGCAATTGGGGTTTCAGCATTTTATTTTGCAACACTTCACGCATTTTTTGCTTTAACAAAAAATCTAGGTGGTATATCTGGATTGCTACGATTAGATTCGACATATTTAATAGCAATTACTTTTAGCCTCTCAGCATTAATAATTCTTTCTTTAATGGCTGCAACTTCTTTTGACTCAATGGTTGAAAAATTAACTTTTCCTAGATGGAAGGCGTTACATAGATTAGTTTATTTCGCTGGTATTTTCATCATCATTCATGCCTTATTGATAGGCCCACATTTTTATGGACTAAATTCACCTATTGCTAGCATATTCTTTTTTGCTATTTCCTTTTTATTACTTCTTGAATCATTAAGGTTTGACTGGATGATAAAGCAAAAATTTAGCTCTTATCCTAAGATAGGGATAGTGTTTCTAACTACACTTATTGTTTTAATCCTTATCTATTTTAACTACTTCCTTTTGAAGTGAACTTCTCAAATGATTTTGGTAGTAAGACTTGATAAATTTTTAAGGGGACGGCTTTTCCTTTAATTTGAACATCACCTAAGTCTTTGAATTTCACTGGAATTTTTAGTTTGTTTTTAGTAGATTCGGAAATGATGATGTTAGAGTGGAACTCCTTATTTAAACCCTCTAGGCGGGAAGCAATATTGACGTTATCACCAATAGCTGTATAATCAAACCGACTTTTTGATCCCATATTACCGACAATTACCTGGCCACTGTTAATGCCAAAACCAGCTTCAATTAGCGGAAAACCTCTTTTGACCCATTTTGGTTGAAGCTTTTTTAGTTTACGGTACATATTGATAGCTGAAGTTACAGCCCTATCAGCGTGGTCGTGTTGTTTCATCGGAGCACCCCAAAAGGCCATGATCGCATCACCGATGAATTTATCTACCACGCCGTCAGTTGCCAAAATCTCTTTAGTCATCTCAGTAAAATACTCTTTGAGAAGTTGAGTTAGCTTATCTGGCGGCAAATTTTCGGTGATAGTAGTAAATGAACGGATGTCGGAAAATAAAATAGAAGCCTCTCTTTTCTGTCCGCCGAGTTTTAGAGATTCTGGATCTTTAAGAATTTCCTCCAAAACAGCTGGTGCAAAATAAGGTTGAAAAGTTTGTTTTACTTTCCTTCTTTCCTTCTCTGAAACATACCAGCGATACAAGCTATGGCTTACAAATAAAGTGATAGTCAAGAGCAAATTAGAAAAATAAACTAAGACGTAATTTAATTGCCAAAATAAATAACTAAGTAAGGGAATCATTGCGGCAAGGCCTAGCATAATTAAAGTAACTGTTCTGGGATTAAATTTATGGAAGGAAATCAAGAAAGTTAAACCAATAATTAGGCCCAACCCTAAAGAAGCTGCCTTGGGAAGTAGAATAAGTTGTCGGTTAAGCAAAATATTATCCAAAATATTGGCTTGAAGTTCTGCTCCAGAAATTACCTGTCCTTTAGTGGGAGTTAAAACTGTATCATGAAAATCTGAAGCAGTCGCACCAATCAAGATAATTTTACCTTCCAGGGAAGCTTGGGGTATCTGGTTATTTAAAAAATCAGCCAAGGAATAAGTTGGGAAAGTACCAGCACTACCGGCAAAATTAATTAAATATGAATTTCGATGGGGTTGGAAATTTAAAGCTTTAGCAAGCTGAAGACTGAATGGTAAATATTTTGTCCTGTCAATGTTTAGAGTTTTTGGAAAAGCTCTAACCAAGCCGTCACTGTCTGCTTCAAAATTAACATGGCCAACCTCAATATTTGGACTACTGGTAAACAGTCCAAGCGGTAATAGGGCTTTTTGAGGAGTATCTTGGCCTTTTACAAATACACCTTCTGTAGCTAAAACAATAGGGTAGTTTGCTTTTTTTAAACTTTGAGAAAGTAGTTGATCTGCTTCCTCACTTTCTACTTCACTGAGAATTAAATCTATTCCTAAAACAGCAGGTTTTCCTTCGCTCGCCTTATTAACGATTTGAGCATGAATATTTCTCGACCATGGCCAACGACCAAGCTTTTGTAAAGATTTATTGTCAATTGCCAAAATGACAATATCAGGATGGGGAGGATGGTTAGTTCTAAAAAAGTCTAAGCCTTTTAAGTTTAGTAGCTCAACAAAAGGTGTTAGGTGAAAAAGGAAATAAAAGAATAAAACAAATATCAAGATAAACCTATTCACTGGATTTGGTAAATTGCTGGTTGCTGACTGGAAGATTGTTCATCAATTTTATGGCTGGCAGAATGTTCGCCATAAGTTGCAGTGACCACGTCTACTGTTGCTTTTCCCATCTTGTACAGGCCGCTACCATCAATTGAACCATTAGCTGGGGATTGAACAGACCATTTAACCAACTTGGTAACATTTTGAAATGAATTATCAGAGTAGGTTACAGTAGCATAAAACTGAATAGTGCCTGACTGATAGTTTGGTGGGTCATGAGTTACACTTAGACTTTTTAATTCCTTTGAAGGAGATGG
>CAZMNS010000049.1:0-5793 GCA_964567705.1 uncultured Gammaproteobacteria bacterium
GTTCGGGATGTTTCCCTTAGGCCCGCTCCGCTTAGCCGGATCGGACTGACTCCTGCTACGAACAGTCGGTATTTGAAGTTTGATTGGTTTGCCTCACTTGCGTTCGGAAGACCATCCAGAGCTCTACCCCCAACTGCCTAAAACAGGGCTATACCTCAATATATTTCGGGGAGAACCAGCTATCTCCAGGTTCGCTTGGCATATCACCTCTAACCACATCTCGTCTCAAGCTATTTCTCCAGCCACGAGTTCGGGCCTTCTCCCCGATTTCTCGGGGGTTCACCCTGGACATGGTTAGCTCACCTGGTTTCGGGTCTATCCCAATACGCTAATCGCCCTATTAGGACTCGATTTCTCTACGCTTTCTCCCGCTTAGCGGGATTAAACTTGCGTATAATTAGGATAACTCACCGGTTCATTCTTCAAAAGGCACGCGGTTCTCCGATAAATCGGAGTTCCACGGCTTGTCAACATACGGTTTCAGGTACTATTTCACTGGGCGTCTCGCCCTTCTTTTCACCTTTCTGTCACCATACTAGTTCACTATCGGTCCGAAAGTATATTTAGCCTTAGCAAGTGGTCTTGCTAGCTTCACCCAGGATTACACGTGTCCTGGGCTACTCAGGAATCCAGCGCTTGTAACTTACATTTCATATACGAGACTATCACTCTCTTTGGTTCCACTTTCCAGTGGATTCTATTATGCTCGTTACATAAGCTATGCTGGTCCTACAACCCTACGTTCAGTGCTTGCGCATGAACGTAGTTTAGGCTCCTCCCTTTTCGCTCGCCACTACTGGGGGAATAAACTTTTGTTCTCTTTTCCTGCGCCTACTTAGATGTTTCAGTTCGGCGCGTGCCCTCTCTGATGGTATGTATTCCCATCGGAGTTCCCCGATTAAATCGGGGTGGATTGCTCCATTCGGAGATCTTGGTATCAAAGCTTCTTGGCAGCTCCACCAAGCGTATCGCACGCCGTGTGCGTCCTTCATCGGTACTTTCGACCAAGGCATTCACCGTATGCCTTAATGTTGAGTATTTTTTGCATTTTGGACTTATGTCCAAAAAATGTTGCCTCCTTTTACAAATCGTATTCGCATTTCAAAGTACAAAGTCTAGGCTTTCTACCTAGATAGATGTTTCCGAATAATCAGCAACATTTATCTAATTAGAAGCTCTACTTCACTTCGTTTCGCGGAGCACACTTCGAAGTGGCTTGCCACACGTAGTCCCGATCTCATCGGAACGAAGTGTGGACCCGAGCGGACTCGAACCGCTTACCTTCTCATTGCAAATGAGATGTTCTACCAGCTGAACTACGGGCCCAAAAATAGTTCGTAGTACGCTCACTTGCGTTCGCTTTAGTTCATGGTTAAAAGCATAGCTTTCAAGCTTCGCTTATTTGACAGAACAAAACTGTCCATAAACTATGAACCACGAACTAATAACTTTTTAAATTGAGGGATGCAACGTCCTGAGCTCCGATGTCCATCGGAGTCGAAGGACAAAAGAGTTTTATGTGGCGTTGTTTCTCGCTAAAGTAATCACTGCTGCAAATTTTAGCAGACCTTAATTTAGGAGTCAAGTAAGACTTTACTTTAAAATACCAAATCAGGCATCTTTAATCTTTTTCCCTACATGAATAACCATTTCCACCAGCCTATTAGAATATCCCCATTCGTTATCATACCAGGCAAAAACTTTTAGTAAATCTCCATCAACTATCTTAGTTAGAGATAGATCAACAATTGCTGACTCAGACCTGCCTATAATATCTGATGAGACTAAGGGTTCATCTGTCCAAGCCACTATTCCTTTCCATAAAGGGTTTTCGCAAGCATCTTTAATTGCTTGATTAACTTCAGGTACTGTAGTTTTTCTTTTTAATAAAAAAGTAAAGTCAGAGATTGAGCCAACAATCACCGGTACTCTCAGAGCTACTCCATCAAACAGACCTTTAAGTTCAGGAATAGCCTCAGTTGTGGCTATTGTTGCGCCTGTGGTAGTAGGAATAATATTGACATAAGCTGCCCTGGCTCTTCTTAAATCATTACTCTTTCCTCCGGGTGGTGGCCCATCAACCAAGTTTTGTTCAGCTGTGACAGAGTGAACAGTTGTCATTAAGGCTTTTTTAATGCCAAATTTAGCATTAATTATTGCTGCTATGGGAGCAATACAATTAGTTGTGCAAGAAGCATTATTGATTAAATTTTCTCCTTGATATTTATGATGGTTCACTCCTATCAAAAATGTACCCACATTTTCATCTTTAGATGGCGCTGAAAGGATAATCTTTTTGGCTCCAGCTAATAAATGTTGTCTCATTCCTGCTTCACTAATAAACCTACCAGTAGATTCTATAACCACATCGACGTTTAACGCTTTCCAAGGAAGTCTAGAAGGTTCTTTTTCAACATATACTCTGTATTTTTTATCCTCAACTATAATATGTTGTTCATCAAAAGAAACCTCTTTATCCCATTTGCCATAAGCGCTATCATATTGTAAAAGATGAGCTAAAACTTGGGGTGAAGTTAGATCATTTATAGCAACTATCTCTAAGTGCCTAGAATGTTCTTCTAAAGCTACTTTAAAAGCACACCTCCCTATCCTACCAAAACCATTAATGGCAACTTTAATCATAAGATTATGTTAACAACTATTGATCTTGGTATAAAGAAGGAATTTTAATGAGGTGCTATATTATAAGAACCATTTCTAGAATTTTAGGATCAATCTTCAACCCCCGGGGTTGCCATTCAATCTTAGATAAGCAAGCTCATTGGACAGAGAATGTAGCTATACAATTTGGCTGTTCCACTCCATAAATTTGCATGCTTACTGTGTAGGTTCCAGATGTTATGGGAGCTTTCCAGTTTGCTAAGTCCCAACTTGAACTTGAAAAACTTCCTCCAGTGGTATTCCAGATGATATTGGACCTGTTGCCATCATCCCTTATGATACTTGCAACTATTGAAACAGCTTGCCCTGGTGTAACTGAAGTGGTGTTTCCTGAAAGTATCACTCCACTCCCCCTTGGAGCCTGTTCAAGTTTTGTACAAACAGGAGAATTTGGAGATGCAGTTGCTGAGGCAGATGGGCTTTGAGAAGGTGTGGCTGCGGGACTTGGCGAAGGAATAATTCCTGTAAAAAAGGGTGATTGTTTTAACAAAACTACTTCATGAGGGAAAAACCCCACCTCTGGATAATCTCCATGCCAGCGCATAATAGATTGTCCTGGGTAAAGAGTCTCATCAGGATGAGGCAGACCAAAAGCATGACCTAGTTCATGAGCAGGCGTTCCACCAGGTACACCACCTGCACACTGCCAACCATCAGAAAGCGAGCATGGAATGCCCCAGCTATTAGCAACCCCTGATAGAGGTTCTAGCACCCAATCACCAGTGATTGCCCAACCAGCATAATTTGGATAAAGATTTGCTCCAGCAAAACCCCCACCTCCTGCAGAAAAAACCAAAGCAGAGGTTTGTTCCTCCCATCTTTCTACGCCATCGTGAATTGCTAGGTTCATATACATCCCCCAGTTTCCATCCAATCTTTTAGGATTATTTAGACAATCAGAAGATGGTGGGTTGGCATCAAATGGGTTAGGGTCACAACGCATAATATCATAGTTAAACTGGCTTCTTTTTACTTGCAAAGAAGCCATCTCAAACTCTTCTCCTACCTTATCCTCATACCACTTTTGCAAATCCCTCATATATTTTTTAACAGTTCTTTCATATTCAGGATACATTGGTTTATCAGCAGGGTAAACTAGATAGGATTTAACTAAAAACTTAGTCTCATCTTTCTGATACTTAAAATCAAAGCTTGAATCTGAAGATAAATCAAAACTCTCTTCATCATTTAAACAAACTGCTGATCTTTGGCGACAGCTCACACCAGCTACTTGACCCTCATAAGAGGCAGGTTCTGGTTCAATCCTTGAGTGTGTAGCTGTTTTTATGAAACCTGCAACATCAGAGGCTCTAACACAAAACTTAGTACCCTTAGGGACTTGAAAAGAGAACTCATTATCCTCATAACTTACTGGAGCTCCTACACAGTTACCAATAACAGCAACACCAGCCACTCCCCTGAACTTACCCTTAATGGTTACTACTGAAGAGTTATGGCTTGCTAAAACAGGTTGGATAGATAAAATTGCAGCTAATATCAATACTAGAGTAATTAATGCTTGTCTCACAACCGCTGCAGTAAAACACAACTAAGCTTAGTTGTCAATTTTACTGGATTCTAGTGCTTGAATGGTTGGAAGTGTGCCATCAGCTAACAGTTTAAGCATTGCCCCACCTCCTACTGAGACAAACTTAAATTGATGGACATAATCTGATATTGCAGCGATTAAATCTCCCCCTCCAATAATACTCTCTGCACCAGACTCTATTATTGCTTTAGCAATTTTTAGATTACCAGCAACCCCCTCTTCTACCTCATATTTACCAACAGGACCTGACCAAATTATCTGCTTAGCATTTTTTAAAAGAATTATAAAAGCCTCTACAGCCTCTTCTGATAGATCTAGACCATTTTCAGAGAGCTTACCTAATAAAACATTTAAAGGAAGTTTAATATTTTGCTGCTTTATCTGCAAAGATAATAATCCTCCTACTAAAACAGCGTCACAAAACTTACTTAAAGCTATAATAGCTTCTAGCTTATCCTCTATTTTAGCTCCACCTATGATTGCCACTAGTGGTTTTTTAGGGTTGTCTCTTAAATTCCTAAGTTTTTTTACCTCCCAGGCAAATCTTAAGCCAGCGTAGGATGGCATTAAAGTAGGTAAGATTGTGGTGGACGCAGCTTTGTGATGGGCAGCAAAAGCTTCATTTACATAAACATCGCCATACAAAGTAAGTTCATTGGCAAACTCAAGGCTTGCTTGATTTTCTCCAGCTTCAAATCTTAAATTTTCTAAAACATGAAGTTTACCTTCAGGAAGATTAAGCTGACAATAAAAATCTTCTAAATACTTAACTATTGGCGCAACGCTTAAGCTTTCATCCTCATCTTTTGGACGGCCAAGATGGCCACAAATAACTACTGAATCTGCATGAGTTAAACACAACTCTAAAGTAGGTAGTCCAGCTTGCAGCCTAAAATCATCTACAACTTCTAGCTTACCCTGAGCATGTCGAAGGGGAATATCTAAATCTAATCTCAATAAAACTCTTTTGGAAGCAACGCATTGAGCAGTTACAGTATGCATATAAAATAATAGTAGCACAGGAGATATAATAAGTTTAATTCCTAAAATTCCTAAGATTTTTGATAAAAATGGTATAATTCTCAGCTATGTTACACCTGGAATCAGAATTTAGCCAAGTAGATCAAGTAGATAAAGAAGATTTAGCAGATGAATTTGCTAGAAATCCTGATCCAGAGAGTTTAGAAATAAACAGAAACAGCTCTTCTTTGGAAAGAGAAGGTGGTAGTTTAGATCTTTTAGATATCTATAAACAGGATATTGCACAGGTTCCCTTACTTAAACCTGAAGAGGAAAAACGCTTAGCTCAACTAATTGAGGCAGGAAAAGAGGCTTTAAGTAAGCTTTTAGAATCAAATAATCTAGCTTTAGAAGAAAGAGAGCAGCTAGAAAGAATGATTGAAACAGGAGATACTGCCAGAAAACACTTTATAGAAGCTAATTTAAGATTAGTTGTCTCAGTCGCCAGAAAATATAGGGATAGAGGGTTACCTTTTTTGGATCTGATTCAGGAAGGAAATATTAGCTCAGGAAGAGCTGTGGACCACTATGACTGGCGAAAA
>CAZMNS010000050.1:0-5740 GCA_964567705.1 uncultured Gammaproteobacteria bacterium
TTTAAAGTAACATTAGACTTATAGTTGACAAATAAAAAGGCAGGCACTATACTCCTGGTAAAATGGTTCATGAATCAGAGGTGACCTTAAAAACTGTCAAAAAAGAGTTAAGAGTAAATTCTGCTCTTGGGTATAGAAAATATATCCATTCTTTTCCTCCAGGAGAACATTTTGAAAGGGTGGATGTCTTTGTTGCTCCTGAAACTCCAATTTCTCCTGCTAAACCTACAGATCTAGAAGATTTTAAAGAAGGTTTAATGTTTGGGTTTAATCCAAAGTATTCTAGAGCTTTCTATATTACTCAAGAAGGAAATTTAGTGCTAGGTAGGCTAGAATTTGAAGAAACTTTACCTGGTAGAAAATTAGTCCGAGAGCATTTTGAAATAGCTGATCAATAGAGGAGATTCAAGCAATTATTAGAGGAGAATTTACTTTTCATAAAGCCAAATCCTTTCCAGAAGATGGTCCTAAAACTGCAACTGAAAGAGCTGAGAGAATTTGGCTATACAGAATATGGAACAAAGTGGGCCACTATATAGAGACTTTTTCTGACTTTATTCCAGATGACTCAGCACAAGTAGAGTACGAGCGAGAAAGAGCAGCTGTTTGGGCTGATTAAATACTCTACAATGTGAAATCTTTGTGCAACCATTTTTTGCAATTGCAAAGTTTAGTTGCACAATTAACTACCTTATATCCTCTTTTTAGGTCTCTCGCATCTTAGCCAGAATATAGATATAATTTCTTTCATGGATGAAGTTAAACAAAAGTTTGAAGAACTTAAAAAGAGATTTAGTAAAATTATTGCTAAATTTGACAAGGATTTATTAAGAAGACAGATCAGAAAACTTGAGGCAAAAACTCTTAAAGAAGGATTTTGGCAAGAAGTACAAGAGGCAAAAAAAGTTACTAAATTAATCTCCCAAAAGCAAAAACAGCTGGAAATCTTAGAGAATCAGCAATCAGCAATCAAGAATCTAGCAGAAGTAATTAATGAGCCAGAACTTATAACTGAAGTCAATGAAGAACTTAAAAAAATAGACAAAGATCTATCACAATTTGAACTACAACTTTTTCTTTCTGATCCACTTGATAGCTCTGAAGCTATTATCTCTATCCACTCTGGCGCAGGAGGTGTTGAGGCTATGGATTGGACTGCAATGTTAGCTAGGATGTATCAGCGGTATTTTGAAAAAAAAGGTTGGGAGTTTGAGGTTTCAGATGAATCTCCAGGGGAGGAAGCAGGCTTTAAAACAGTTTCTATGATTGTTCACGAACCATTTAGTTTTGGGCTTTTAAAAGGCGAAGCAGGAACTCATAGATTAGTAAGACAGTCCCCTTTTAATGCTGATAAATTAAGACAGACCTCTTTTGCTTTAGTTGAAGTTTTACCTGTTATAGAAAGTATTCAAGATCTGCAAATCAGAGATGATGATATAGAATTCTCTAGCTTTAGATCAGGGGGTGCAGGAGGACAAAATGTTAATAAGGTAAATACTGCAGTAAGATTAAAACATATACCATCTGGGATAGTAGTTACTGCTCAAACAGAGAGGTCACAACTCCAAAATAGGGAAAATGCAATGAAGCATTTGGTAGCTAAGCTTTGGGTGCTCAAACAGGCTCAGGATAAACAATTAGAACAAAAGCTAAAGGGTGAGAATACTCAAGCTTCTTGGGGAACACAAATCAGATCTTATATATTGCATCCTTATCATATGGTTAAAGATTTAAGAACAGAGGTAGAAACTTCCAACACAGATGCTGTTTTAGACGGGGATTTAGATAACTTCATTGAAGCTGAAATAGCCTACAACCAGCAAGGTTCAACAGGAAGTAGCTTTGACCAGACGATTTCGCATTAAAAACTAATAAAACAGGTGCAGCTACGTCGAAATCTGTCTGAAAAGTATGCTACAATACTTTAGACATGGATGCCCAAACTCTAAAGCTTACTCAAAGATTTAATTTTCCTTCTAACTTGAATAAAATTTTTACTATAGTCTTAGGTTTAGCTCTACTATTCGGACTGGGCACAGGCTATTATCTAGCTTCATCTGGAGGCAGTAGTAGCGTAAACTCAGTTAACCCCTTAGCTGAAGCTCCTAAGACTGCACAGCAAGATAAATCCACATTTAGAGATTTTGCTGAAGGAACTCTTGAAAAAAGAGAGCAAACTGATGAGGATGAGTATATAGAAGGAACTCACCTTTTAATTAGGGACGGGGCAGTCCCAGTTGCCTTAACCTCGTCTGTTGTTGATCTATCCTTATATGAGGGCAAAAAAGTAAAGGTTTTTGGAGAAACACAAAAAGCGCTTAAAGAAGGCTGGTTAATGGACGTCGGCTTGGTAGAGTAGCAGTAGAAGTTCAAAATTCAAAGTGCAAAATGCAAAATTACAATTCAAAGTTCAAAATTTCTAATCTTAAACTTTTCACTTTCAACTTTTCACTTTCAACTTTTTCATGATAATTAAATTTGATAACATTAGTAAAAGATTCAGCACAAATATTATTGCTCTCGAGGATATCAATTTAGAAATTGGAAGCGGTGAGTTTGTTTTTTTAGTTGGTCCCTCTGGTGCCGGTAAATCGACACTTTTAAGACTAATTACCAAAGAATACTCTCCAACAAGCGGCAGAATTACAGTTGATGATATTGATATCAGTAAAATTAAGGGTGCTGATATCTCTTTTTACCGCCGGAAGATAGGATTTGTTTTTCAAGATTTTAAATTATTAGATGATCGGACAGTATTTGAGCAAGTCGCATTAAGTTTAGAAGTCAGGAATTATAGCGAGGAGGAGATTAAAAAAGAGGTTGAGAGGATTTTAAAACTATTTGATATTTGGGATCGAAAGAATTTATTTCCTTCTCAACTCTCAGGAGGAGAGGGCCAAAGAACAACTATAGCCAGAGCTATAGTCGGCAAACCAGATATTTTACTTGCAGATGAGCCAACAGGAGATTTAGACCCTCAAACTTCCTGGGGTGTCATACAGCTTTTAAATGAGATAAATTCCTGGGGAACAACTGTTTTAATGGCCACTCACAATGTTGAAATTGTAAACAGTTTAAAAAGAAGGGTGGTTACACTAAAACAAGGTAAAATTATTAAAGACAAGCTTGAGGGTAAATATGAATAAAAAATTATGGTATTAAGTAAGATTGTTGAAAGAAATATTAGACGCACACCTTACCAAGCTTTAGCTGCTTGCATGGTAATGTTTTTTACCTTTTTAGCCCTGTCTTTATTTTTACTTTTAGCATTTGGGAGTCAAAAGATACTGCAGTTTTATGAAAGCAAGCCTCAAGCAATTGCCTTTTTTAAAGATAATACTTCTCCTGAAGATGTTGAAGCTATTAAAGAAGCCTTAGTTCAAACTAATAAAGTAACCTCGCTGCAGTATGTTTCTAAAGAGGAGGCTTTAGATATTTACAAAGATAGGAATAAAAATAATCCTACCTTACTTGAGCTTGTTACTGCTAATATTTTACCTTCTTCTTTAGAGATCTCAACTGTTAACCCAGAAGATTTGGGACCAATAGCACAAGTTTTAAAAAAGGAACCAGTAGTGGAGGAGGTTGTTTACCCAGAGGATGTGGTTGAATCCTTAAGCAGAGCAACCAGAGTAGTTAGGTTGGTGGGAGCCTCAGCAGTCTCGTTTTTAATAGTTTTTTCTACTTTAGTAATCTTAATGGTAATCGGGTTTAAGATTAGGCTTAAAAGAACTGAAATAGAAACAATGAGGCTACTTGGAGCTTCTAACTGGTTTATTAGAGCCCCATTCCTGTTGGAAGGCATTATTTATGGAATTATGGGTGCAGTTTCTGCTTGGGCAGTAAGTTTTATTTTGCTTTGGTATTTTACTCCTTTCCTTCAAGGAGCTATTGGAGAGGTGCAGCTTTTACCAGTAAATCCTTTATTTATGCTTTTACTTTTAGGAGTAGAGCTTGTTATTGCAACCATAATAGGTGCTTTTGGGTCTTTTGGAGCAGTCAGACGGTATCTACGACTTTGATGCAATCCTTATTTAAAGTTTTTAGTTTATGGTTCATAGTTCATTGTTTAGTACTACTTATTTTCATACAACTATTCACTACTTACTATTCACTATTCACTGTCTATGCTCAATCCATTGATGAACTTGATCAGAAATTAAAGACTAAAGAGGAGGAGATTAAAAAGGTTCAAGAACAGCTCTCTCAAACTCAAAGTGAAAAGAAAACTTTGCAAGATCAGTTAAAATTAATTGATGGACAGACTAAATTAACTGAGTTAAAAATTGAACAAGCTCAGTTTCAGATTATTAAGTTAGATAAAGAGATTGAGGATTTAGACGGAAGAATTGATAGATTATCTATAAACGTTGATTCCTTATCTACTGTCTTACTAGATAGAATTATCAGAACTTATAAATATAGCAACTACTCAGCGCTAGACTTACTTTTTTCCTCTCATGGATTCTCAGATCTGCTGGAGCGAATAAAATATATTCAGACTGTTCAAGCTCATGATAAAAAAGTTCTCTATCAACTCCAAGCTACTAAAATAAGTTACAACGACCAAAAAACTGATAAGCAGTCCCGGCAAGACCAGCAAGAAAAGTTAAAAGGCGACTTAGAAAAATATCAACTTCAACTTGATGAGCAAAAAAAAGCTAAACAACAACTATTAACTGTTACTCAAAATGATGAATTTAAGTATCAAAATTTACTTAAACAGTTAAGAGCAGAACTAGCCTCTATTGCTCAAGCTATCTCTAATGTAGGCCCTGCAATTGGCCCAGTAACAAAGGGGGCTCGGATTGCAGGGATGGGATCTACTGGCTGCTCTACAGGACCACACTTACACTTTGAAGTTTTTGAAAATGCTAAAGTAGAAGGAGGAAGGGTTGTGGGTAACAGAGTAAATCCTCATAACTATTTAGATAATAGCCAAATAGGTAACCCTTTAGATGGATACCCTGGAGGAGATATAGTTATTACAACTGAGTACGGGGAGGTTTACTTTTTAGGCACACATACTGGGCTTGATATGGCTCCATATGGAGGCGGAGGACTGGGAAGAAGTATCTATGCCACAGGGGATGGTATTGCTTATACAACTCAGGCTCCCTGTAGCTATAATATATCTGGTGGATCCTCAGTAGGCAAAGGGGTAATTATAGACCATCAAAATGGTATTGTAACTCTTTACTGGCATATTCTTTAGTAATTTCAAATGACTTAATTGGATATTTTAAATTTGACATTTGAAATTTGAGATTTAAGATGGTTGTATAGTGGTGAAAATACTGGTAATTGTAATCACTTTTTTATTACTACAAAATCCATTCTTAATTTTAGCCTCTTCACCTCCCCAACTTACTTCCCCAACAAATAATACTACTGCAGAAAGCTCAAAATTAGAATGGCAAACTCCTTCCTATACTCTTTATTCAACTAATCCTTACAGAGTGCAGCTTGACGGCGAGGAAGGTTTTTCTTCTCCTCTAAAGGATTATTATACAAGTAATACTTATTACTCCCCTGTTTTATCTGATGGAAACTATTTTTGGAGAGTCAAAGCAAAAGATCAAACAGGAGTGTGGAGTGATTGGAGTGAGATTTGGCAATTTAGTTTAAATAAAGCCTCTGCCTCTCCTACTTCAACTGCTAACCCAAGTTCTATGCCACTTCCCAGCTCATCTCAAGCAAATACTGAAGTAAAGTCACAAAACTTATTTTTAATTTCAGA
>CAZMNS010000051.1:0-1645 GCA_964567705.1 uncultured Gammaproteobacteria bacterium
AAATTTTTAATGCTAGCTTTGGATCACAGAGGAAGTTTTAAAAAATTAATTGATCCTAATGATCCAGATAGTGTCTCAGATGAAGAGATAATAGCTTTAAAAACAGAAATTATAAATGCTCTAAAAAATCAGTTTAGCGGTCTGTTAATTGATGAGTCTTACGGATTAGATGCCTACCCAAAACATGATAAGCCTTTTTTGCTACCTTTAGAAAAGTCAGGTTATCTTGATCAAAATGGTGAAAGAATTACTGAGATTGAATATAGTGTCAGCCAGATAAAAGATATGGGAGCAAGTGGAGCAAAACTACTTCTTTACTTTAATCCTAATTTAGAGAGTGCTGAAAATCAGATTGAAACAGCTAAAAAAGTAGCAAATGAGTGTATACAAGCTAACACCCTATTTTTTTTGGAGCCTGTAAGTTATAAAGTAGATGGTACTACTCATACTCAAGATGCTGATTTAGTTTTAGGAACTGTTGAAGCTTTGCTTGTAAATGGCATTACTCCTGATGTTTTTAAATTAGAGTACCCTGGTAATTTAGAAAGTTGCCAGAAACTTACTAAAATTTTAGGAGATATTCCTTGGGTACTACTTGCTAATCCAGATTCTTTTGATGAATTTAAAATCCATTTAAGACAAGCTATTGAAAGTGGTGCACAAGGTTTCATAGCAGGTAGAGCGATCTGGGAAGAAGTTTGTAAACTAAAAGAAAAAGAAAGATTCTTAAAAGAAACTCTACCAAATAGATTTAGGGAGATTTCAGAGATTGCCTTATCCTCCTAATTGACGTTTTAACTCAAGCCACAGTCCTTTCCAGAAGCCTGCACTTTTAAGTTCTTTATCTAGTTGTTTATTTTTATACTCACTTGACCCATAAATAGGCGGATTTGCCCAGCAGGAAAGAATAATCCATTCTTTCTTTTCATTCTGTTTACAGATAACAACTACACTGGAGTTATTAAATTTTCTATGACATTCCAGAGTTCCCGCAGCTTTTCCTTTTTTAAAAAAATCAGGATGTTTAAAGGTTTGATATGCTATATCTTGTGACAGCCCTCTGTGTCCTAACCTCTCTAAAGCATGGTTAGTCCAGATTGAATCTTTATAGTATTGATACATTAACTGTCAATTATATGTTTTAAAGAATACTCGAAGCTAGCGTCTGTTTTTTTGTGAGGATTAAAGATATTTTTAGGATCAAAAATTTCCTTAACTTGTTTAAATAATTGAAAAACTTCTTCCCCATACATTTTAGGTAAATATGGAGATCTAATTAAGCCATCATTATGCTCTGCAGCTATTGATCCTTGATAACTTAAAACTAAATCTTGAACTTTTTGTTGTAACTCTATAATTGCAGATCTTGTGGCTCTATCTTTTATGTTAATTAAAGGAATAATATGGAAGTTCCCATTACCGACATGCCCAGCTATGGTATAAATCATATATTTTTTATAAGGTTCCATAAGTTTTCTTAAACTTGGCAAAAACTCAGGCAGGTGCGAAGGATTAACAATAATATCGTCTATAAATGGAGCTGTTTTCCTATCTCCTGCATGATGTCTAAAAAGGCTGAAGCTTTCTCTTCTGATTGTCCAATATTTTTTAGAATCATCTTCGTCCTCAGTGATTCGAGTTTGCA
>CAZMNS010000051.1:1655-3815 GCA_964567705.1 uncultured Gammaproteobacteria bacterium
CAAGTTAAACTTTTTTAAATCTTCTTGAACTTTTAAACATCTTTGTAAAATTTCTTCTTGGTTATCACCAGTAAATTCAGCCAGTAGCACTAAAGTTGGAAAGCCGCTATATAAAACCATAAACAGCTCTGGGATAAACTTAAACATTAACTGAAATATGTGATGTGGCTTCATAATTTTAAGTAGTTCTGGGAAAAATCTTAAAGCAAATTTGAAAGTCTGGTTATCAAAGGATTCAAAACTTTGAGGATTGTGAGCTAGCACTGTTTCGACAACTTTTGATAAATCATTTAAGTTATACAAAAATATTACCAAAGTTTGGTTATATTTTTTGGGTTTAACAAGAGAGAATTCTATCTCGGTGACTATTCCTAAAGTTCCTTGGGAGCCAACAATTAACTTTGTTAAATCAAAATTCTCTTCATCCCAAATATTCCATAAATAATAGCCTGTTGAGTTTTTAGAAACCTTTGGTTTAGCTTTTTGGATTAATTCTTTATTTTCCTCAACTAAATTAAAAATCTTTTTATAAATCTCTCCTTCAAAATTTTTTTGTTTTAGTTTTTTATCCAATTCAGTTTTTTTAAGAGGCTTAATTTCATATTCTTTACCATCAGCTAAAATTACTTTTAATCTTTTTACATATTTTTCAGTTTGACCATAAGACAAAGTTAACTCCCCTGCAGAATTATTAGCCACCATTCCTCCAACTGTACAAATCTCTCTTGAAGCTGGAAAACAAGGCAAAAATAAGTCTTTTTTCAAAGTTTCCTTATCAAAATCCTTATAAAAAACACCTGGTTGGGTGATAGCAAAATCTTCACCCACCTCTAAAATTTGCTTAAAATGCTTGGTCATATCTAAAACTAAAGAATCAGATAAAGGTCCGCCGCTCATGTCTGTTCCAGCAGATCTTGGGGTTAGCGATAGATTTTGATCAGGCTTTGAGTTAATGAAATTAATCAGCTCTTTAATATCCTCGCAGTCTTTAGGGGTAATTACTAGCTTTGGTTGAACTCTAAAAATCGAAGCATCTTTACTTGCTTGCTCAAGGGTTTGGGTGTCATCTGAAATTTCTCCTTTGATGATTCTTTGAAGTTGTGATTTAAGGTCCATCTTTATTAGTGACTAGAATCTATTTTCATAGTAACATAGGCTGTATGTTATATTGAAAATATGGAAGAAAATACAAGTCTTTATGATCTTATCATTATTGGTGCCGGACCGGCAGGTTGTGCAGCAGCAGTTTATGCAGCTAGAAAACAGCTTAAAACCCTTCTTATAACTGAGAGTATTGGTGGGCAATCAATTGTTTCTAATGATATCCAAAACTGGATTGGTGAGGTACACATTAGCGGATTGGATCTGGCTAAAAAATTAGAAGCTCATGTTAAAACTTATTCAGGAATCGTAGATTTAAAAATGCCTGAAAAGGTTGTTGAAATTAAAACAGTTGAGTGTAAGTTGCCTGAAAGAATTTGTGATTTTGAAATTAGAACAGATAAAGGAAATATTTTTAAAGCTAAATCTTTAATTTTAACAATGGGAGCAAGACACAAAAAGCTGGGAGTTAAAGGTGAAGATCAGTTTAATGCGAAAGGTGTTTCTTTTTGCTCAACTTGTGATGCACCAATCTTTAGAGATAAAAAAGTTGCAGTTGTGGGAGGAGGAAACTCAGGTCTAGAAACAGTTCACGATCTTTTTGCATCTGCTAGTGAAATTTATCTTTTGGAATATGGCGATAAGCTAAGAGGAGATCCAGCCACTATTGAGGAGATAAAGAAAAATTCTAAGCTCAAACAAGTTATTTTAAATTCCCAGGTTTTAGAAATATTAGGAGACAATTTAGTTACTGGGCTAAAATTCAAAGACAGAGTGAGCGGACAGGAAAAAACTTTAAGTGTAGATGGAGTTTTTATCCAAATTGGAGCAGTTCCTAACTCAGAGATTTTAAAAGGATTAGTGCAACTAGATGATCACGGGCAAGTAATGACTAATTTCCAACATTGTCGTACTTCTCACCCTGGAATTTTTGCAGCAGGAGATATTACTAATGATCCTTATAAACAAAATAATATCTCAGTTGGAGATGGAGTAAGAGCATCACTAGCTGCATATGCTTATTTGCAAAATCGAGAGAAAACTTCACCTGCCCAAGAT
>CAZMNS010000051.1:3825-5691 GCA_964567705.1 uncultured Gammaproteobacteria bacterium
TTAAACATTTTTTACTTGGATTGGGAACTCTAGAATTTTTTGGAGTTTTTATTGCAGGATTACTTTATGTCTCAATATTGACTGTCCCTATAGCTACAGTAATTATTGGCCTACTAGCTCAAGATATTAATCCTTTTATTTTGAGCTTAGTAGGAGGTTTAGGATCAGTAATTGGTGATATCTTAATTTTAAATCTATTTAAAGATCATTTATTAAAAGAGGTTGAGGGGTTAATTGGAGATAAAGAGACGTCGCATATGAAAGCAATAGGAAGATCAAAATTTATTGCTTGGACTCTGCCCATAGTTGGTGCCTTAATAATTGCCTCACCTTTACCAGATGAGATGGGAATAAGTTTACTAGGGATAACTAATATTTCTAAGTTTAAATTTATGATTATCTCTTTTGTTTCTAATACCTTAGGAATTTTAGCAATTGCATCTATTGCCAATGTGATTTAGTATTTTCTTATGAGTCTTAATAGAATACTGGAATTTTTAATAGTTGGATTGCTTTTTGGGGTGATTGAAGATATTATTGCTATAAGCTTAGCAACTGATAAAGTGATTGATTTAAAAGTTCTACTGATAACTTTTGCTGCAGCTTTCCCCTTTGCATTTATCAGTGAACTTGTTATTGATCACGATAAAGTTCAGCAGTTTTTAAAAAAATATCTTAAAGGTAAGGATTAGCAAAATTCACAAACATTGCTAGCTTTCCCTGGAGTTTTGCAGCATTTGTTGCAACAATAAACTTTTCCTTGATGGGTAAAGCTTTGCCCAGGTTTAATTACCTTACCGCAGCGAACACATTTGTGAGGTTTAGTATCAGTTGCCATCCTTTTAGATCTTAAAGAAAGATCTTTAAGTTTGTCAATCCTTCAGCATAGTTCAGGATTGTCTTCGACCCTGAGCTCAGACCGAAGGGACACTGAGTGAAATCGAAGTGTCAAGAATTGTATCAATAATCTTAATATTGCTATATTAAAAGTATGCCTCTTGACTTAACAGAACAAATTCACTCCCAATCTGTAGAAGCAGCTACATTAGGTATAGGGATATTGATCCTGCTTGTTTTAATTTCAAGTTTAATAAAACACAAAGGTAAATTGATAAGCTTGTTTCTTTTTAGCTTTATCACAATTTTGGTATTAGGGGTGAGCATTTATTTGGTTAGTTTAACAATTTATTTAAATTCCGCCTCTTTAACCAAAGGCCCTGTTCACTGGCACGCTGATTTTGAAGTTTGGAAGTGTGGAGAAAAGCTTAACCTGGAATACCCAGAAGGATTATCTAATAAAATTGGCACCTCTGTTCTACATGAGCACAATGACGAGCGGATTCATGTTGAAGGAGTTGTAATGACAGACTACGGTGCTTCCTTGCCTAAATTTTTTAAAGTGGTAGGAGGAGATTTTAATGGGGAGAAGTTAGCTTTTCCTACTAATGAAGGGTTAGTGATACTTAAAAATGGAGATAACTGTGATGGAGAAAAATCTAGTCTGCAAACATTTATTTTTAAGACTGAAGGTAATATTTTTTACCAGCAAAAATTAACAGATCCTTTAAATTACCAAATGAGCCAAGAATCAACTGTTCCGCCTGGAGATTGCATTATTATTGAACTAGATAAGGAAAAGAAAAAAACAGATAAACTTTGTCAGCAATACAAAATTAAAGTAGAACAAGGAGAGCTACATGGGATCTGAGATACATTTTCCAACGCTGGGTTTAATTTTAGGATCCGCTGCAATTGATTCTATTAATCCTTGTGCAATTGGGGTTTTAATTTTACTGATCTCTGTTGTTATGGCTGGTCATAAATCTGCTAAAAAGATTTTACTTTTAGGCGGATTTTATATCTTTA
>CAZMNS010000052.1:0-603 GCA_964567705.1 uncultured Gammaproteobacteria bacterium
AGCTATCTTTTCGCCTGGTTCAATCTTTAAAGAAAAACTTTTAAGGATTTTTTTGTCTGATCCAGGATAAGCAAAATCCACATTTTTAAATTCTACTTTTGGAGCTTTTTTCAAGTTTAGTCTGACCGGGTTTTCTACTTGTTTGACAATAGGCTCAGTATCTAATATTTCAAAAATATTTTTGACATAAAGTGAGTTTTCAAATACAGCATTAATATTTCTTAAAAGTCCTCCTAAACCATTTTGGAAATTAGAGACAACTCCGGTGTAAAAGTTAATATCTCCAATCGTGACTCTTTTCGCTAGGGCTTCAAAAATAACAAACACCTCAATACCAATAAAAACTGCTGTTGATAAAATATCAAAGCCCATACCAAATTTATAATCTTTTTGAATCAATCTTTTATTCTCAATATAAAATTTCTCTTGAATTGACTTTATCTCTTTTAATAAAACAGCGGCTAGCTTAAATAATTTAACTTCTTTAAACTCTCTTGGCCCTTCTAAAAGGTGAGTTAAATATCTATATCTTTTAGCAAAAGGGGAGTGAGCATCCCAAATCCCCCAAGCAAGTTTTGATCTTAAAGTTTGATTGATGAACTC
>CAZMNS010000052.1:613-5645 GCA_964567705.1 uncultured Gammaproteobacteria bacterium
TGTTGGGGCCTGTAGCCATAACTTTCTCTAGCTTTTTCTAGAATATCCCTAAATTTATCATCCTCAAAAAAGTGAACATCTAAACTGGTTAGTTTTCTAAAAAAGATCTGGTTTAAATGAATTGGCACTTTAGTCCAAAGTAACCTTTCTACCATTCTTTGAGTTCTAAAAGCAGCATCTTGCGCAAAGTAAGTTACAATTCTAACTGCTATTAAAGGATATAAAGTTGTAGGGGAAAAAGTTTGGCTGCCTGAGGCAATACTAACTACCATATCAATTATTAATTTATAGATATAAATATTAATAAAAGGCACTATAGCTGGGATTAAGATTCCTATAAAGGAAGCTATAAATAGTTTCCTATCTATAGCCCAAATAAGTCCTAACATCCTGATAGATGTTTTATAAGTATCTTTTATCTGAGGCCAACTCAGTTCTGCTAAATTAACTTTAATCATTTAAGTTAAATTGTAGTTCAACTTAATCTAAAAAACAGTCTTCAAATCAGATTAAAATAGCAGTATAATAACTACAGGGAATTAGTTAAATCTTCTGCCTTCTTTTTTATTTTATGCAAAATCCAGAACAACCTGTTGATGAGTTAACTAAAGTCAGACAAGTGTTAACTAATATTGTTAATACTTCACAGTTTACTATAACTGAGGAAACAGACCTTGCTCAGTTGGGAAACTCCACTAACCAGGAGAAAATAAGAGCTTTGCAAGTTATAGCTAGAAAAATAATAGATGAAACACCTAAATCTTATAGTTCTAAAGATTTTAGGACAGCTAAGGACTCCTATGGACAGAGAGTTACACTGATCTTAGCAGATTATGGTCCAAGCACCCAGTATATTCAACTTTCCTACGGTAACTACCAACCTAATGATATAACTTTTAGAATGCCTCTCGCTGAAGATTATTTAGAAGTTAAACAACTCATAGCTTCTGAAGAAAGAAAGCAACTTGGGTTCTTTGATAAGAGAACCGGACGCAATACATTAGTTGATTGGAATTACGAGGAAGATCCAGAGTTTAATTTATTTAAGTTTAGACTGCTTTGGAGAGGGTTAAGATGGCTTTCTGTTAATCTACTAAACTGGAATGATAGATTTTATTTACCAGAGGATCTAGATCCAGAAGAACTACCTCCTGGCTCCACTCCTTTAATGCTTGAGTAAAAATAACTTTCATCTTTCCAACCTCTACCTTCCCACATCTCAAGTGGGAACACAATCTTCTATGTCAATAGTTAAGCCAAATAAAATAGGATCTTCACTAACTTCAAGTTCTTCCACAAAAGATTTATAGCTTAGTTTTGGGTTATTTCTACTAAAATAGGAGAGAATAAACCCTATGTCACAAAATGGGTGTTTCTCTAAATTTAAATAATATCCATAAGAAGAATATGGATAAACTTTACTTTCCCACTCTTTAAGTGGGAAAGGATTTTTATGAATGTACTTTGACAGCTGAAGTAAATATTCCTCATTTTCTATAAGCTTAGCTTTGAAACTTCCCTGAAATAAAGATCCCACACGTTCATATTTAGTATTAAAATAGCGTGTATAACTATCAGAAAACTTTCTTAAAAAATCTGTGACGCCATTTTCTTGCAATTGTCCAACTAAAAGATGATAGTGGTTAGGCATTAAGCAGTAACAATATATTCGCACTAACTCAGTTTGGCTGTTTATCTTTTTAAGCTTAATTGCTCCTCTTCTAAAATCTGATAGTTTCATTGGTTGTGGAGTCTTGTGGTAAAAATCCATTGTTTCTAAAAATCTAAAATAATCTCGTTTATCTTGGAAGATAATTCTTTTCTCGACACCTCTGTTATAAATATGGTAAAAATTGCTATTCGCGAAGGGAGGGTTTCTCATATTTTAATATTCTGATTTAGCTTCCCCACTTGTCAAGTGGGAACTTAGTGGGAATTCAGAGTAGCAAAGTGTATACCCGTGAAGTATTTTAATATATAATCTAGCTATGACAAATGAGGAAAAGTTTAAATTAATTACCAGAAATTTAGAGGAAGTTTTAACTGAGGGTGAGTTAAAAGATCTACTAGAATCAAGGACTCCTTTAGTTCACTATATTGGTTTTGAAATCTCTGGGAAAGTACATCTGGGCCAGGGGATTTTTGTGATGCAAATAATAAAAGATTTACAACAAGCTGGGGTACATACAAAAATTTTGCTGGCTGATTGGCACACTTGGTTAAATAATAAGTTAGATGGGACACTAGATTCAGCTAAAAGATTGGCTAGAGAATATTTTGAGGAGGGTTTAAAAGCTGCAGCTTTATGTGTTGGTGCAGACCCAAATAAAATTGAGTTTGTTCTAGGAAGTGAAGTTTACGAGAAGCAAGGCAATGACTACTGGGCGAAAGTTATTAAAGTTTCCAAAGCTACTACAGTTTCTAGAATGATTCGCTCTACCACAATAATGGGTAGAAAAGAGAGCGAGATCTCAGATGCAGCAATATTAATTTATCCTGCCATGCAATCTGCTGATATTTTTGCACTGGAAGTAAATTTAGCTCACGGAGGGACTGATCAAAGAAATGCTCATATTGTCGCTAGGGATGCAGCCAAAGACTTAGGTAAAAATAAACCTGTGGCAATTCATCATCATCTACTGCAAGGGTTGCTTAAACCACCTGTTTGGCCAGTACCTGAAGGTAACAGGGAAGAGATGGTTTTAAATTTGAAAATGAGTAAGTCTAAACCAGACAGTGCTGTATTTATTCATGACAGTCCAGATGACATCAGAAGAAAAGTAACTAACGCTTTTTGTCCTGAAGGAGAAGTTAAGTTTAACCCCATTTTAGATTGGGTAAAACATTTAATTTTCTACGGTGAAGGTGCAACACTAACTGTTCCTAGAAAAGAGGAGCATGGAGGGAATATAACTTATAACTCTTTTGAGGACTTAGAAAAAGATTATGTAGAGAAAAAGTTACATCCACAGGATTTAAAAGAGGCTATAGCTGAGTGGCTCATAAATAAGTTAGAACCAGCTAGGGTTTATTTTGAAGATCCAAAAAGACAAGTAGCTTTAAGTGAGGTTGAAAATTTAACTTCAAGATCAACCTAACGTCTGACAATAATTTCTGCAACTAATGCACTTAATATAGTTGAACTGCCTATAAAAATTCCAGTAAAAACGGTTTTAGTATGATTTAGATCATATGATGGATAATTTTCCGTGAAATACAACAAACTTAAAGATGCAACAAATCCAGCTGCTGCACCTAAAGTCAGAGCCTCTTTTTTGAGGTAATACTTAAACTCATCCATCAAATTTCTAAAAGTTGGAGGAGATATATCTACAAAGGGTTCTACTGATTCTTCCTCTAAAGTAAAAGCATTTCTTATTCCTGCGGGTATTTCTTCATTTCTCGCAATTTTCTCCCAATCTCTTTTTCTAGCTAATCTGTCATCGAAAACCCAATCACACGCTTCACTGTTAACAAACACTCTTACTGCTTTAAGAATATCAAAAGTCTGAAGTGGTTTTTGTTGTTCTGGTGATTCTAGTGCTAATATATTTACGAGGCAAGAACTAAACCTAAACCAATAGCAGCTGCTATTAATAACTCTTTTTTATTCCACCTTAGAGGATTAAAGACTCTTTTCCAAAAGAAGGGTCGTGTTTCTTTTGCTTCCAAGTTTGCCATTTGGTAAGTATTTTCCCATATAATATAATTAATCTCAAGCTTATGGACAATATCTCAAAAAAATATAGGTTGGTATGGATAATCCTAACAGCTTTAGCAACATTGGCTATCCTTGTTTTTTCCTTAGTCCCTCTCCTTAGTACATTCTAAAAGTAATATAATCGCTGCGATTACATCTCGCTCTTGTAACTCTAGCGAGTTATAATCTCTCCATGGATTTAGCGACTAAACTTTCTCAAATTACCGGCATTGGTCCAAGTTTAGCTAAAAAACTGGAGAGATTAAATCTTAATACTGTAGAGGACTTAATATACCATTTTCCATTTAGGTATGATGATTTTTCCAATATTTCAACTACTTTGGATGCCAAAATAGGCGAAAAAGTAACTTTGCAGGGAGAAATCTGGTCAATAAATAATATCTATACGCGGTTTAGGAAGGTTTTAACTAAAGCTATATTTAATGACGGAAATGGAACAATTGAGCTAATCTGGTTTAATTCTCCCTGGCTTATAAAACAGATAAATACAGGGGACAGGGTGCAGGTTTCAGGAAAAATTAACAAAAAGGGTAGCAAATTATCAATAATGGCACCTGTTTGGGAGAAACTGACTCCCGATGTGTCAAGCTATCCCACACCCGGTGTGGGTTCGCTTCACACTGGAAGACTTGTGCCTGTTTATCCTGAGACATATGGATTGACTTCCAAGTGGATTAGGGCAAAAATCGCACAGATCTTACCTTTATTTAAAAACGCAATTTCAGATCCACTTCCTGACTCTATAAGGACAAATATGATCTCCCTAAATGATGCAATTTTTAAAATCCATTTTCCAGAAAATTGGCAGGATTTAACAAAAGCGCGGGAAAGGTTAAGCTTTGATGAGCTGTTTTATATCCAGCTTGCAACTGTGCACACTAGACTTAAGTGGAAACAAAAAACTTTAGTTTCACCCTTAGTAATAGATTTAAAAAAAATTGAAGATTTTAAATCTAAGTTACCTTTTAAACTAACTAATGCCCAAGAAAAAGTATTAACAGAAATTTTGACAGACCTAAAGCAAAATTACCCTATGAACAGACTAATTCAAGGAGAAGTAGGCTCGGGAAAAACTGTAGTGGCGGCAATAGTTTGTTATCTGACTCATCTAAATGGCCTTAAAACTTTATTTATGGCTCCAACAGAGATTCTAGCCTTTCAACACTATGACACTCTAATTAAGCTTTTATCACCCTTTGGAATAGAGGTAGGAATATATACAGGCTCTAGAAAATTCACCAGGATTAATGATGAAAGATTAAAGATTAAAGAGAAAAAAAATCATAAATCAGTAATCATCAATCATCAATC
>CAZMNS010000053.1:0-5576 GCA_964567705.1 uncultured Gammaproteobacteria bacterium
GAGGTCTTCCTACAGCAAGCTTGAGTAGATTTAGATCTTTAACTCCATGGATCCCTCCAAACCTTGAGACCATTTCCTCATTGACTGCGATAACTTCAGCTTCTGTGAGGTATTTAATTTTAGACATGAAGCACTAGACTTTTGCTAAGTCTGCCCAAACTTGTTTATATTTTTTGGAAATCTTACCAATTAATCTTGCAACCTCAGGATTTACATCACTAGGTTTTCTTGTTCTGTTCTCTGCTACCAATGTAATCCCTTTATCTGTTTTTTCCCACTCAAATTTTGAGCCTGCTTTAATGCTAAGTTGGTGAGCATAAGCTTTAGGAACAGTTACAGCCAAAGAATTCCCATTTTTAAATACTTTTCCCATGAATAAATTATATCACAAAAGTACTGACAATGTACTGACGACTTTTAGACTTCTAAAAGTTTACTCATAGATGAACTCCGCATTTTGTAAGAAAAACTGCAAAAAGTTTTTTAGCGGACTACTCTTATAGCAGGTCCAGTTTGTTTAATAATTACAGCGTATCTTTTGAAGTCCTCTAAGCTCATCTGGTAACCTTGTTGTGTCTTTCTTTTATCTGTAAAGTAAGCAGGATTCATTTTAAACATACTAAGAAACGGAATATATATCTCGTTGTAGACTCTTTCCGCTAAAAAAGGATTTGTGAGTTCATGTTGATCATTTGCTAAAAGAGAAGCAGTTGCTAATCTTACTCCATGAGAAAATACCTCATTTATCTCTCTTTGGTTCAGTCCTGTTAAATCAGTATTTTCTAAGGTTCCTTTAAAGTTAGTTTGAGTCTCATCACTTAAAAGATTAGTTAATTCATCTGTTAAAATAGCATCCATAGCTTCTCCTGCAGTTTGAGTTTCTGTTTCCCCATAAGTTAAATCAAAGCCTTTAGATGCTAAACGAATATTTGCTGTTGAATCCGCTACTTCTACATGAGCCGCACCTTCATCCATGTGGGTATGAAGAAATAAATCTACTTTTGAAAAATTCTTATTAGCTCGAGAATAGTACTTTTCAGATAGGTATTGAATAAAACTAAAACGGGCTTCAATTGCACTTGGTTTAAATGCCATGGTAAGATCTGTAGAATTAATTAATCTCCATGGCAAAGTTTTCTGTCCATCATAAGTTATAAAGTTGGATTCTCCATCAGGATAGACAAAGACTTCATCACTTGGTCGGACTGTTTGTTCCATTAAATGTCTTGCACCTATGCCTAAAACTACTGAGCCTAATAAATATAAAAAAGTTTTTCTTTCCACAAGGAGAAATTTTACTGAAATAGATTTTAAAAATCAAACTATGGGGTAAGTGATTTTTTTAATAATTTATGTATAATCAGACTATGGTGAAGAGTAAGTCTCGTTATCCTTTCTTGAACAAGCCCCTCTTTTTCTTAGTAACTGGGTTAATTTTAGGAATTTTTTTAACTCAAATTATCCAGCTTGATGTTAATTTAAAGCTGAACCTCCCTAATTTTGCCAATACACTGCAAAATGAACAAGCAGTGGCTGGTGAGTCAAAAGCTGAAGATGTACCTGAGTTAAAAGAGATATTAGGAGGTGATCAGGAAACCCGCTTAACTGCTGCTAGAAAACTAGTAGAAAGAGTAGATGTAGAAAAAGCTTTAGAGATTCTAGAACACTCCTCTTTGCCTCACACTGGTGAAGGACACTTAGTAGTTCACCAAATAGGTTTTTATGCTTACAAAACATATGGGGTAGATGCAATCCTAAAATGTAAAGATTATTTTCTATATGCTTGTTACCACGGAGCAATAATTGAGGCTGCCTCAAGTGAGGGTTTTGAAGCTATCAAAAAAATGACCGATGTCTGCAAAGCCTCACCTGTCAGGCATTTTCAGTGTGTTCATGCTGCTGGGCATTCCATTTTAGCCATATGGAATTATGAGTTAGATAAGGCACTGGATACCTGCGATGACATTTATGAAAAAGATACAAAGTTTCCTGAAGCCCTAAGCTCCTGCCACAACGGGGCTTTTATGGAAAATTTGTTTGGAGTTCATGATTGGGGAACGGGTAAAGAGGCTGTGAGGGATTGGCTCTCAGATGATCCTTATTTTCCCTGCAACGCCTTTGGAGAAAAATACCAAAGAGGCTGCTGGTTAAATCAGGCAGCCAGAATTTACCAGATGAATAATGGAGATATTGTCAAAACAACTCAAATTTGTGAAGCAGCTGGGAATGAACAATATGTTGCTTGGTGTATGGATAATTTAGCTAGACAGATCCACCCATTAACCAATGGAGATCCAGCAAAAGCTTTTGAACTGTGCCAGCAAGTAGGTGAAGCTTGGATAAGTAACTGTTTGGTGGTGAACGCTGGTTCTTTCTATTCTGTAGGAGGAAGGGATCAGGCAATATTCATCTGCCAGGCAGTTCCTGGAAACCTTAAATCTGAATGTTACCAAAGGTTAATTGGTCAAATTGTCTCTGAGCCAATTGAAAAGAGTCAAAAGGAAGATATTTGCAAAAAAATTGAACAACCATTTCAAAGTCAATGCTTATCTAGCATAAACTCTTTGTTACTTAAAAACTAAAGAAAGTGCAGTCAAAAATCCAAAAGCTACTTCATTTATATTTTGAAAAATTTGAACTCCAATCCTTTGTCAAACAAGAAACAATAATTAAACCCAGTAAAGTTGCTGAAATATTCTTTTTGACAAAGGGGGTTGTAAGAATGTTTAGTCTCTCAAAGGAAGGGAGTGAGCTAACCTTAAACATCTATAAAGCACATGCACTATTTCCGATGTCCTTAACTTTTAATAAATATACATATGATGCGCAAACAGCAGTACAAGGATATTTTGCTCCCAAAAAAGATTTCGAGAGCTTCTTAAAAAGCAATCCAGATGTGCTTTTTGACCTACTGGAAAGAATATATAGAGGTTTGGATGGGTTTTATATGCGACTGGACGCTCTGCTTGCAGGGAATGCATACTTAAGAGTATTAACCCAGTTAATTATTTACACAAGAAGATTTGGCAAAAAAAATCAAAATATAATTACTTTTGAGTTCCATCTAACTCATCACCAACTAGCTTCTCAAACAGGTTTGGCCCGTGAGTCAGTTACTAAAGAGATTAAAAAACTTCAAAGTAAAGGTTTAATTGGGTATAATGGGAAAAAGCTCTTTGTTTATGACCTTTCAAAATTAGAGAAAGAGTATTACCCTCTTGACAACCCCTTAAAATTGTGACTTAAATTACAATATAGAATAAAAATATATGAATCAGAGAGGTGTTGTCCATCTAGTTTTGTTGCTAGTCTTACTGCTTATTGTGGGAGCAGTAATTTATGCCCTTGTTTATTTTGGTATTATTCAAAATCCTTTTAAAAATTTACCCCTAATAGGTAATCGTGGTCCGCAAGTAGAGCTTAAAACCGATTACAAAAACCCCTTCAAAAAAGAGACTCAATATGTCAATCCATTTGATGAGTATAAGAATCCTTTCTCTGTAAATAAGTGAAGGGTAGAATAAATAAAAATATGGGTTCGTTAAGATATAGTCTAAGATTAACTAAATTAATAGGTTTAATAATTTTAAGTTTTGCAATCCTGCTGATAAACCAAACAGCTTTAGCTCAAAGTCCTGAGCCGCAAGCTCC
This sequence comes from uncultured Gammaproteobacteria bacterium, assembly GCA_964567705.1. GTDB lineage: Bacteria > Patescibacteriota > Microgenomatia > Daviesbacterales > UBA10151 > CAZMNS01. The sequence goes on from CAZMNS010000053.1 coordinate 3,652, forward strand.
AGCTGCTCCAGCCACAACTTTGACTTTTCCTATTGAAGATTTAGGAGGTTGTGAAGATTATGGTACTTGTGCCAGGTTTTGTGAAGACCCAGTTAATCAAAATTCCTGCAGCGAATATGCTAAAAAGCAGGGTTTTTATCAAGATGACCAAACCCTATATTCAACAGATGAGGATTGGCAACAAGTTCAGAATGAGTTAGGTTGTAATTCGACGGAATCTTGTTTTGATTTTTGTTCAAACTCAGACAATTATGAAGCCTGTGACAGCTATGCTAAAAGGCAGGAGATTCCAGGCGGTTATACAGATCAACCAGATAGACCAGAGTACTTAAGAGTTGCTCAGGAGGTCCTAGGGTGTGATTCAGGAGAAACATGCGCAACTTTTTGTGATAATCCTGCTAATGCAGAAGCTTGTACAACTTTTGCTGATCAAGTTGGTCTTTTAGGCGGTACAACAACAGAGGGTCCTGGTGGTTGTCAGAGTGGTGATACTTGTAGTGCTTTTTGTTCAGATCCTGCTAATTATGGGCAATGTAGTAATTTTCAAGGGGGAAACTTTGCTGGACCTGGAGGCTGTAATAGCGAAGAATCCTGCCATAACTATTGTGACCAAAATCCTACTGATTGTAGGAGTATGGAACCGGGATCTAATGGAGTATATGTACCTGTAGCCTGCGGAGAAGGAGAGTACTTTGGTCCTGGTGGTGTTTGTACTGCAACAGAAGATACCTCAGCAGCTGTTAACTGTGTCGGAGCTGATCAATATTGGGATGGTTCATCTTGTCAAGGAGAGCCTCCAGTAGGTATTGATCCTGAGTTGGCAAATGCTCATTTTGAGTCAAGACCGGAGATGGGAAATTGTACCACGCCTGGAAGTTGTTATGACTACTGTCAGGAAAACCAGGTAAATGGGGCAAGTGTCTGTCCAGGTTTTGATTCTTCAGCATCCAGACCAACTGATGATTATACACCCTATCTTTATTACACTCCTGGAACGGAGGTAACTCATGAACCTATCGAGGAAATGGGTGGTTGTACATCACCTTCAGGATGTTATGACTACTGCACCGCTAATCCAGACAGTTGTGAGGGATTTAATCCTGATGCACCGAGACCTCCAGAAATCTATATTCCCGGCACCTACTATACTCCTCCTACTGGCACAGTTTATGTAACACCTCCAGTGACTAACTTTTATACTACGCCAATGTATTACACTCCTCCTCAGGGTTCAAACTATACCACTCCTCAATATTACACACCAGGTATGTACTCAACCCCAAATTACTACACACCTCCAACAGGTAGTAACTATACTACTCCCAATTACTACACGCCTTGGGGTAATTATCCAACTCCTACAGGCGAATACCCAACACCAAGTTATTCGACACCTACTTACTACACTCCTCCCAGAGGCACTGATTATTCAACCCCTTACTACTATACACCTCCATCCTATATGACGCCTTATTATTACACTCCAACTGGTAACTACAGCACCCCACCGGCATACGTAACTCCGCCACCTTACACTACTCCTCAATACTACACACCATGGACTGGTGGCGGTTATACTACTCCTATTTACTACACCCCACCTATTTATACCACCCCCACTTATTACACTCCTGATGATCGTTATACCGGATATACCAGCCCAAGCTATTACACACCTCCTCCTCCGTACACTACTCCTAGGTACTATACTCCGGGCCAATATCCAACCCCTCCTCAATATACAACTCCGCCTCCATATACCTCTCCTTCCGGTGGTTGTCAGCAATATGGAGATGCTATTGATTGTAGTTATTCCACTCCCGTCGGCTATTCAACACCATCATACTACACCCCTCCTCCATACTACACACCTACTTACTACACGCCTTATACTACTCCTAATTATCCAACTCCTCCAGAAGGTA
>CAZMNS010000054.1:0-5537 GCA_964567705.1 uncultured Gammaproteobacteria bacterium
TGAAACAATGTATGGCTATGCTGATTATGCGGAAACTAAGAAAAGAGATCTCAATACTGGGGATATTTTAGGGATTAATAACCTCTACTAAACCTTTGCCAGGTAAGTTTTTTACTTGCCTCGCTGCTAGGCGGGCCCTTAAGCTTTTGATCAGCCATTTTAAGCTCATCTAAAATCCCATCAATAAGTTGGTAATTTTTAGCCTCATCTAAACTGACCCAAGCAAAATCATCTGATTCATCTGAATCTAGTTTCACCTCACCTGATTTATAATCTGCTATACAAGAAATCACTAAAGATGGGGCCTTATCAGAATGCACTGTTGCCAAAGAAGTTAAATATTCCATATTCTCTATTTTGAGTCCAACCTCCTCTTTAACCTCCCGAGCTAAAGTTTTCTCTAAAACATTGTACCAATAAAACTGAGTGTCCTTAGGTAAGGATAAATAGTCTTTAGTCTCAAGCTTACCACCAGGTACAGTCCACATCCCAGGAAATCTCTTTTTGCTCTTAGATCTTCTGATTATTAGAAATTTTCCTTCCTTAACAACAATTGCGGTAATCGCTACTTCATGCAGGATTTGGGAATCCATTAAGGATAAATGGCTCTAACAGCATTGATATCACCTGTAGTTAAGGTGCTTTTTCTAGTTTCACCCCTAAACCCATATCCATACATAGTATGGTTAACATATCTTGAGGTATACTCATCATCTAGCCCCATCCAGTGCCCTAACTCATGGGTTAAAATATTCTGGACATCATAGTTTGTGGAGTTATTAACACAGGCATTCATCACATTCCAAGCTAGATTCTGATTTAAAATAGTATCTACATCCACCACTTGTCTGCTGGACCTTAAATATCTGATATAGGTAACGCCAAGGGTAGAGGATGAGGTTTTACCAAAAGCGACAATATTTTGCCCATCATAACTTGAGCTTGAAGTAGAAGTATCTGAGCCTCTGGAGAAATTTACTTTATTTGAAATAGCTCCCTGCCATGTAGAAAAGGAAGCTGGGGCAATGGAACTAGCAAAATTACCAGAGTCCACCGAGCCTGGGATAGAGGAAACATTTAAGTTATAGGCAACATTGCTAGGAAGCCTCCATCTCTCATCGTCAACTAATCTGGTGGCATCAGCATCACTGCAAACATTAGTTATTTGGCTGTTATGGGATCTTCTTCCATGAGCAAAAACCCTAACTCTAACCATTTTATCTTTAGGGTCATCATACTCCCCATCCACCTCAGGGACATCTCCAGAACTACTACTTATATTTACACTACTTGAGTTGCCCGTAGTTTTAATAGAGACAGAGGTAGCTGCATAAGCTATATTGCCACAACTGCCTAAAGTTAAAAAGGCAAAGGAGAAAGCTAAAATTAAAAATGTTTTAAGCTCCACAATTGGATATTATCACAGCATTTTATTTTTTGCTATATACAAATTTTACTTAAACTTTATAGCTTAAGTTGATGTAAGTAGCGGAAGATCCTACTCCATAAGCTAAGACCATAAATGGATTACCTTTGGTTATTTCATTTAACAGCTCAGCCATTGTAATCAGGGTTGTTGCGGAACTTAAATTACTAATTCCCGCTCTGTCTAGTACCCAAGGCATATTAATATCTTCTAAAGTATTTCTCTTTCTTAATAAATTTCTTAAAAAATCAATGACTACTAAACTTGGCTGATGCGACACTATCAACTCTATCGGGTGTTGCTTAGCAAAATCTCTATATTCCTCTTTAAAAAACTCCAAACCTTCTTTTATAATTGGTGGCACAAATCTGCCAAAATATCTAGCAGTTGCTCCTCCCATCATCTCAATATAAGCTGGATCTTTAATTGGCTTAGGAATAGTTAGACGCACTGAATTTTTACTCACTGACAAGATACCCTCTGATCCAGCTTCGATTTTATACCAAGAAGGTACAGCAACTTGCTCCTCTAAGATTGCTAAATCGTACATCTTAGGAACTCTAATCACTCCATCTTCATCTTTTTTAATAAAGGTTTGCCCACCATAAAATTCCCATTTTTTTGGTCTGAGCGCAAAAGCTGCCCCACCATTACCAAAAACAGCTTGTGATACATAATCATCTGGATCTACAAATCCCCCTAACCACTCAAAAGCTGTTATCACCACTTTTTCGTTTTTTAAATCTCCATTCATAAAAATATCAAGCATCTCTGCGACCGACGCATTACAAGTCATGTATCTAGTGCTTACCTGTGGGATTCCACAATTTTTAGCAACTTCTTTTGCCCAATCATCATTGCTGTCCGGAGGACAAGAAGTTGCTAAGAATAAATGATCTGCACCACTCCATCCATTTGCTTCAATTGCAGCTTGGGTTAATTTTGTAGGACCAGCTACTATTCCTTCTGTTAATAAACTGGAATTATGTTTATGTAACTGTGGTGGGAAAAATCTTCTAGTAATCCCTGATCCCTCAATTGTAGCGATGCGTAATTGGATCTCTTCATTACTCAACCCCTCTTCAATCCATCTACTTATAAATTTGGCAACTAAATCCTCATTAGTTACACTTTGACCAACACCAGCATAGACCAAAGCTGATTCATTTGGTAAAGTTCTTACTTTAAGATTTACTAATTCTGTTTCCACTTTTAAACTTCTACACTGGTCTCTCTAAAGTTAATCTTTCCTCTAACACTTCTGGCATATATTTATACTACAATAAAAAAAGGAAGTAATTCTATTTTTAAAAGCTTAAAGTTAATTGCAAGAAATAATCACTAATCACACACCAGGTGTGATACAGATAGACACATAGGGACTTATTTAGTTGGGATAGTGGCACCTCTTATACTTTTTTCCTGATCCACACCAGCACTGATCATTTCTTCCTAGCTTCCCATGTGGTTTCACTAATTGCCCTTGTCCACCAAAAATTTGTGTATCTACCACTTTTCCCTCTCTTTCTATAGTAACTTTAGTCTCCCCGCTAGCTTGTACCTCAGGTTGTACCTGAATTTCAGGAATAGAAGGCATAAGCTGGCCCACCTCCTCAAGCAGAGTAGTTTCATCCAACGCCTCCTGATGCACCTCAGCAGCTTGTTTTAAATCTATTACTGGAGTAGTTAAAGGCGCAGCCTGTATAGATATATTATAAATTCTATGTACTACTTCAGAATCTACATTTACAATTAACCTTTCAAAAAGATCAAAAGCTTCTCTTTTATACTCTATTAAAGGATCTCTTTGGGCATAAGCCCTTAAACCTATTCCTGCTCTTAAATCATCTATTGTATCTAAATGCTCCATCCATAAAGCATCTATTGTATTTAAATAAATAAAATTCTCTAATGCTCTGGCCTGATCAAAACCAATAGTAGCTTCTCTTCCTTCATATGCATCAACTGCTACTTTATTTAACATCTCAATAATTTGCTCAGTAGAGGCTAAAGTTTGCAACTGTCCGGTTAAGGCCGCTTTACTGCTAGCATCAAAAGGAATAATGGTTGAGAAATCATCTACCATTTTTTCTATGTTTAGATCATCTGCATTAGCTGTCACTATAGTAGTAATTTCTGCTTCAACTTTACCTAAAATGTCTTCCTTAACTTCAGTCTTTTTCTCACCATTAGTTGAAGCTGAAGCCTCAAGTATTTGCTTTCTCACCCCATAAATAATCTGGCGCTGTTGATTCATGACGTCATCATATTCAACAGTATGTTTTCTAGCGTCAAAGTTATGCCCTTCAACCTTTTTTTGCGCTCCCTCAATAGCTTTGGAAACTAATCCATGCTCAATAGGCATATCTTCAGGCATCTTTAAAAAATTCATCACTTTAGCAACCTGTTCTCCTCCAAAAATCCTCATTAAATCATCTTCCAAAGAAACAAAAAACTTAGAAACTCCTGGATCACCTTGACGTCCAGACCTTCCTCGAAGCTGATTATCAATCCGTCTTGACTCATGTCTTTCTGTTCCGATAACATATAATCCTCCTAACTTTTCAATTCCTTTATCAAGCTTGATATCAACTCCTCTTCCTGCCATATTTGTAGCCACTGTAACTGCACCTTTTTGGCCAGCTTTAGATATAATCTCAGCTTCCTTCTCGTGATTTTTAGCATTAAGAAGCGCGTGTGAGATCCCTTTTCTTTTTAAAGCTTCTGATAAAAACTCATTTTTCTCAATTGAGGTAGTACCTACTAAAATAGGTTGGCCACTCTTATTAATCTTTTCTATCTCTGAAGCAACCGCAGTATACTTGGCAGTTTGGGTTTTGTAGATAGCATCAGGCTGATCTTCTCTAATCATTGTCTTGTTGGTAGGGATCATTACCACTTCAAGTTTATAAATTTTATGAAACTCTTCTGCTTCAGTTGCCGCAGTACCAGTCATACCTGAGAGTTTTTTATACATCCTAAAATAGTTTTGCAAAGAAATAGTGGCTAAAGTTTTAGTTTCTTGTTGAATTTGGACCCCTTCTTTAGCCTCAATTGCCTGATGTAACCCGCCGGAGTAACGTCTGCCATACATTAACCTACCAGTAAACTCATCAACAATAATTACCTCATTATCTTTGACAACATAATTTTTATCTTTTTGGAAAAGAGTTTTGGCTTTTAGCGCTTCTTCCAGGTGGTGCAGCGTTGAGAAATCCCGCTCAAAAAGGTTTTCTACACCTAAAATTTTCTCAATCTTTAAAATACCGTGCTCAGTAAAGTTAGCAGTCTGCAACTTTTCATCTATCACATAATCTGTATCGCTAGATAAAGTGTCTACTAATTTTGAGAATTTAACATATTTTTCAGTAGGTTCTTGGTCAGGAACAGAGATAATTAAAGGGGTTCTGGCTTCATCAATTAAAATAGAATCTACCTCATCAATAATAGCAAAATGATGTCCCCGCTGTACTTGAGCATCTAAGGTAAGCGCTCCATTATCCCGCAGATAATCAAACCCAAACTCATTATTTGTTCCGTAGGTAATATCTGCTAAGTAAGCCTCTTTTCTGCTAACTGGCCTTAGATGTTTAAGCCTTTTGTCTTGCGCTTCTTTATTAGAAAACCTTGGATCAAAGATATATGCTTGATCGTGAACAATGCAAGCAACGCTGACTCCAAGAGCTGAATATATTGGCCCCATCCAACCACAATCTCTTCTGGCTAAATAATCATTAACAGTCACAACATGGACCCCCTCCCCTGTTAAAGAGTTTAAAAAAACTGCTGGCGCAGCAGATAGAGTTTTACCCTCTCCTGTTTTTTGTTCAGCTATCTTACCTTCATGCAAAGCTGTTGCTGCTATAAGCTGAACATCAAAGTGCCTCTCTTTATTATTGTGCCTTAAAGAAGCTTCTCTTACTAAGGCAAACGCTTCTGGTAAAAGTTCATCTAAATTTGCTTGCTTTTGATAGCTTTTTTTTAAATCCTGAGCTTTTTGTAAAAGTTGCTTATCAGAAAGCTTTTTAATTTTAGGCTCTAACGAGTTAACACTATCTACTATTTTTGAGATCCTGCTTATTTCCCTAGCATTAGCATCAATTAACTTATT
>CAZMNS010000055.1:0-4277 GCA_964567705.1 uncultured Gammaproteobacteria bacterium
GATTTGCAGACTGATTTAATATCTAATATTGAGGCAATTTTAGGTCCTGAATCTGTACGCTTGAATTGACAAATCAATTACGATAAAATCAATTGATTTGTCATTATGATATCAGTTGATTTTAAAGATAAACAGTTACATATTGGAGATACTTTAAGAGTTAAAAACATTATTGTTGAAGGATCTAAGTCAAGGACTCAAAGTTTTGAAGGGTTACTAATAGCTATTTCTGGACGCGGCGAAAATAGAACTATTAAAGTAAGGCGTATTGGTGATAGAAGTGTTGGTATTGAGCGAACTTGGCCGCTAAATTCTAGGACCATTGTTGATATAGAAGTTAAAAAAAGTGCTAAGAAGGTTAGAAGAGCTAAGCTTTATTATTTAAGAGAACTTAAAGGTAAATCAGCAGTACGTGTATAGTATTTAGTTATTGGTTGATAGTTTATTGCTTTATTACTATGAACAATGAACTATTCACTATATACTTTAATACATGATACTTCCCACATTGAGATTTGAAAAGAAGCTTTGGAAACAGGGCTTTAATTTAGTAGCAGGCATTGATGAGGTTGGAAGGGGCTCGTTTGCAGGTCCTGTTGTAGCAGCGTCAGTTGTTTTTTCTCCAGACTGCATTATTCCCAAAGGAATAGCAGATTCTAAATTATTATCACCAAAAATAAGAGAAAAGTTAGCAGTTAAAATCAAAAGTCAGGCGCTATATTGGGCTATTTCACAAGTAAGTGTTGGAGTGATAAATATAGTAGGGATTGGTAAAGCCACCCAGATAGCATTTAGAAAAGTTGTTAAAAATCTTCGGGTAAAGCCTGATTTTTTATTAATTGACGCCTTTTATATTAAACGTCTTAATAGAAAAAAACAGCTAGCAGTAAAAAATGGAGATAAGATTTCTACTTCTATTGCAGCTGCTTCAATAATTGCTAAAGTTTACAGGGATAACTTAATGAAAAAACTACACTTAAAATACCCTAATTATGGATTTTCCAGACATAAAGGGTATGGAACAAAGTTGCATCAAGAAGCAATTAGGGTACATGGGTTATCAAAACTTCACAGAGCCTCTTTCAATCTAGAAAAGTTTTTAAATGTCTAACTTAACTTTTGGCAACAAGGGTGAGAGGCTCGCTTGTGAATTTTTAAAAAAACAGGGATATAGGATATTAGAGAGAAATTTTAGGATAAGAGGTGGGGAGATAGATATAGTTGCTAAAGATAAAGATTATTTAGTTTTTGTGGAAGTTAAAGCCCGCTGGTCTCATAAATATGGAATACCTGTTGAGTCTATTACTCCTTGGAAAATTAAATTTCTACTTAAAACTGCCAAGTTTTATCTACAAAAAATAAACTGGGGAGATGGTCCTTATAGGATAGATGTGGTGAGTATAGATTTTGCTAATTCAAAGAAAAGTCCTCAAATTGAGTTAATAAAAAATATCACCCAATAATATGGAGTTAACCCCAGAGAGCATTCTAAGAGATATAAAAGAAGTTGGTTCTAATAAACCACTAGGTTATCTACCTTTAGATACAATTACTGATCTTTGCAAGGAAGATCCTGAAAAATTAGCCCAAGAAGCTGAGGCTAAAGGTTTAAGAACTCTGATAGTTATGGATCGAGAAATATGTGAAATATACTCAGGTGCACTGTATGTTTGGGATGAAGACGCGCTAAAACAACTTCTTTTAAAAAATGAGGATGTTTTAAAATTAGCTGATTGGCCAAAAGAACCTGAGGCTTTTGTTAGAAAGAGCATGATAGTCACTGCAGATGGGTGGACTCTATTATTTGATCTTATTGCTGATGCCTATGCTGATTACACAAATCCTGGCAGGTTAATACTTCATAAAAGATAAGCAGATCACTAATTAGTAGATGGGGAAGGGCTCTCAGAGGGTGATGGACTTGGTGAAGGAGAAGAGGATGGTTCTGGTGAAGGAGAAGAGGATGATGAAGGCTCAGAGCTTGGGCTAGGAGAAGGAGTTGGAGATGGGGTGGGTGATAAAGATGGAGAAGGGGAGGTAGTAACTTTTTTTACTGCTGGTTTTACACTAGGTTTAAGACTAGGGCTAGGTGATGGAGATGGTGAAGGGGAAGGACTTGGAGTAGCCTCTTGAGTTACTGATAAAACTTCCTCAGAAGGTTTTACTAAAGAATATAAAAAATAACCTCCACCTAAAGTGGTAATTATTAAGGTAGCTACTAATCCTAATGTTAGTTTACTTGGCATGAAATCTATTCTAACACTTTCTTATCCTCTCTATATAGAATAATTTTTACTGTATGGAGAGAGGCAGGACGACTCAGTGTGTCAGCAGCAGGTACAAAAGGTAAGCTATAACTACTTAAGAAGTTTATTGTAAAAAATAAAATCTGCTATTTCCTGAGAGATAAAATAAACTCCAGAAGGGGAAGGATGAATGTTATCTGCAGGGCTAATAAATTTTTCTTGGCCATTCCCATCATCATTAAGAGATTTCTGGTAAATATTAATTAATGGGATGTTGTGAGAGTTTGCATAACTGATATGATTTTTAATATATGCTTCTCGTTCATTTGCCCATTTAATGCGCTCCTGCGTAGATAAATCTACACCTCCTAATCCATACCTAGGTTTATTAGGTGCTATTGTGGCTACAAATACTATTTTAGCTTTAGGATTTTCCTCTTTAATTAACTTTACTATTAAATCCAGAGTTTCTGTTTGCTTTTTTATACCATCCTCCATATTTTTATATTCAGATAAAGGGTTATGTCCAAAAGATTCAATTAAAATTAAGTCAAAATCTATATCTAAAATTGGCCTAAAAGCTCTTTTGTGAAAAGTCTCTTTTTGCAGCCTATCAGAGACAGAAAGGATGTTTGTTGAGCCAAATCCATAATTTAACACCTCAAAGCTCTTATCAGGATAGTATTCTTTTAGGTAAGATCTTAGTTCATCAGAGTTCCCTAGAACCTCAGTCATTGAGTCACCTAAAAGTACTATGGTAAAATCCTGTGGATAAACAATCTTCCCTTCTTGAGATGTAGTTGGTGAAGGTACAGCTAAAGATTGGGTGGATATAGGTTTAGTTCTAAACAAAAAGAGCAAGACTATTGAGGCAATTATCAAAAAAATTACTAAAATAAACCTTTTTCTCCATCCCATCAGATCAATATATTACCTTAATCACTTAAGATTTAAAACCTCGTAAACAAGAAGCCTTGAGTTAAAGGAGAGAGCAATTGAAGCTGGTCTAGATCCTACTTTTGTAAAACATGAAGATAGTAACAACCAATTCCTCTTTCAATTAGAGTCGGCATTAAAAGTCCAGCGATAGAATTTTTGGTTAGATTATCAGGTAAAACCAATTTGATTGTTTTAGTTAAAATTTTGTTTTTGTAGAACAATAAAGCCAACTTCTCAAAACGTCTGAGTGAAGGTAATATTGCTTTCGAGAGGTCTTCTTGTTTGATGAGCTTAAACTTCGTTTGGGATATAGTTTTATTAAAGTCATTAATACCTTTGAACTTATTAACTACCATAGATTTTTCTGTTAATTGAGAAGCCATTTGCTCCTCTGACGACATTTCAGATAATGACTTACTATAGTACCCATCAAGAATAATAAATAATCCTCCTTGCTTTAGTTTTTTATAGACCTCACTTAAAACCCGAAGTTTGTTTGGGCTATGACAAAGCGCTTCAATTACAAAGACAACGTCAAAATCTTCATCTTTGTATCTGCTCAAGTTATGATAATCTCCCAATTCTTGAATATAATTTTTTACCTTCTTATTTTTGGATAAGCCATCTTTCGATAAATCCATACCTTGGAAGCTGACATCTTTATTGAGTTTGGCTAAGTAGGCACTATTAGAACCATTCCCAGCGCCAAGTTCTAGAACACTGTTTGCATGAATGTCGTGAATGTATTTATTAATTATCTTAAGTGGTTCGAGTAAATCTTCTTTATTATACTTATTATTACGACTAATGCCCATGTGCATAAATCCATCTTTGTTATGAAAGAATAGGTAAGCAAAATGATTAGACAAATAATACTTTTTTATCTCATCTTCTTTTTGTTTCTCATCAATCAACGCTTGTACCTTGTAAGTAGCTCTTATCAAATTGAGGTACTTAGAGAGTTTGTCGCTTCTTTTTGTAGACATAGCAAGATTTTACCAAAAAAAGATGCATAGCAATGAATTAAATCATCAGCGTATTTCCACCCTCAGGGTGAATTACGTTCACACCCTATTTTATTTTGTGTGCCAA
>CAZMNS010000055.1:4287-5517 GCA_964567705.1 uncultured Gammaproteobacteria bacterium
AAAGAAGCGTTTTCTGAAAGAAACAACGGACTCTTAGTCCGCTGAGATTCATTATACGTATAAGTACCCCAAATTATTGAGAATTGCCTGCCCTGAGGAATGTTAGTACCGCGTAGGGGATTCGAACCCCTGATTGCTGGGATGAAAACCCAGAGTCCTAGTCCACTAGACGAACGCGGCATCATTGGCGGAGACAAGGGCTGCTAAATTATACCAGCAGAAGCTGACACACTCAACTAGCTATTGATCCTTCGACAGGCTCAGGATCAATCCTGAACAATGTTGAAGGATTGACAAACATCAAATTATTTAGTATTATATATACACTTGTTGTCCTCGTGATGACAGGTTCTCTAAAAAAGCCCCGCAAGGGGCTTTTTTAGTGCTATTTAGCTTGCCTACAGATCATTAAAAAAGTATAATGAAGGTGATCTATCATTAATATGGTTCGCCCTTGTCAAATGCTTCGCATTTGCAAGCGATCTCGCAAACCTTTATGATGCTGCGCATCAAAAGTAATGAGGTTTGCTCCGATGGCCCGCTAGCTCAATGGTTAGAGCAGTAGCCTTTTAAGCTATTGGTTCTCGGTTCGAGTCCGAGGCGGGTCACAAGTTAACAATAGTTAAAAATAGATGAAAGAAGTTAACAGAAACTTAATGATTTTATAAATTATGAGTTCTCCTAAAATACAAATAAAAATTATCAAACCCGTCTTGGTTACATCAATTACAGGTAACGGTAAAGTTCCTAAGGCTAACAAGGATATTGATAGATTATATAGTTACCTTTATAAGCATAAACTGAAAACAAAAATAGCTGGATCAACCATTGCTTTGTTTTATACCGAGTTTGGTGGTAAATACGAGGTAGCTGTACCAATTAGAGAGACTATTCCAGTAGAAGGAGATATTAAAATTCAGTCCTTACCCTCTGTCAAATGTATGTCCATCATCCATCAAGGAAATTTAGATAATATTAAAGAAAGTTTTGATTTACTCAAGAAATACCAAAAAGAACATAGATTAAAATGGTTATTTCCTGTAAGAGAAATTTATAATCCAACACAAATTGGAGATTACGTTACTGAAATCCAGGTTCCTATAGAATAAATCCACCTTGGCCCGCTCCGCCAGCGAGGCGAGCCAAAAGGATCGAATTAAACTCTTTGGTTTACCACGTAATAATCAATAAGCCTTCTAATCATTGCCTGATAAGAAGCTCCATGTTTTT
>CAZMNS010000056.1:0-3419 GCA_964567705.1 uncultured Gammaproteobacteria bacterium
TTAGAAAGATCGACATTGCGCATAAAACAATCTTTTTTATAGCTATTTTTTTGGGGTTTTTATGGATTCTGTACGAGATCAGAGATGTAATTGTACTTTTATTTATAGCTATTATCTTCATGTCAGCTCTCTCCCCTTTTGTTGAAAAGTTAATTAAATGGAAAATCCCTAAAGTTTTGGCAGTTGCTTTAGTTTATTTAGTGGTTGTATCAATAATAAGCACACTTTTGGTGATTGTTTTTGTTCCCTTAATTGATGAAACTTCACGTTTAATAAAAGATCTTCCAGCAACACTCGAGAAAGCTCTCCCTCAAGAAGTAATTGATAGAAGTGTTGTTCAAGATAAAGTAACTGATATTTTTGGCAATGCTCCAAATATCGTGATAAATATTTTTTCCAATTTTGTGACAATTGTCTCGATCCTAGTTTTAAGTTTTTATCTTTTATTGGATAAAGAAAGATTTGAAAAATTACTTTCTCAATTATTTATTAATCAACAAGACAGAGCAAAGAATTTAATTGAAAAAATTGAATATAAACTTGGAGCATGGCTTAGAGGACAAATTGTTTTAAGCTTAGTGATTGGGACTGTAACTTATATACTTTTATTTGCGCTAAATATTCCTTATGCTCTCCCACTGGCAATTTTAGCAGGTTTCATGGAAGTAGTACCTGTAATTGGTCCTATTATCGCAGCTATTCCAGCAATTTTAGTAGCTTATGTTAATTTCCAAACTCCAGCTGAGGCTTTATTTGTAGCCTTAGGGTATTTAATTATTCAGCAGTTAGAAAACCACATAGTTGTTCCTCAAGTGATGAAAAGGGCGGTTGGTTTAAATCCGTTATTTGTAATTTTAGCTATTGCTATAGGAGGAAGATTACTTGGTATCTCGGGAGCGCTTTTAGCAGTACCAATAGTTGTGGTGATGCAGGTTATTGTAGAGGATCTGCTCCATATTGATCTGGATACTTATTCTGAGTTAAAAGAGTAGAATTTGTGCCTAGGAAGCTTGTAAGCCAGATTCTGTTTTAGGCAGAATTTATCTAATGCTCCTTACTCCAATTTAATGTGCGAGTAACACAGTTGATTCTAGGATTGCAGCGGGGAGGATTGCCAGCCGATTTAATCGGCTATCCAGTCGCTTGATCGTTTCACTTGGCGCCACCCAATTCGTCACTGTTGCTCTTACTAGGCCTCACGGCTGTCGGTTTACACCAACCACCCAACTCTATGCTGTCTGGACTTTCCTGATCTCGCCTTAAGGCGGACCTACTGCCCATCTTCCTAGGCTAGCTTATTATATACTTTTTAACATCCGATCTCAAATTATTCCCTGCCAGTCACTCATAAAAATAAACTGATAAAATAGATATAAGATCGTACTGGACGATTTGGCAAAGTAATTTATTAAAGAGATTTTAGTTTGTCCAAATCTGTCCAATTAATATTATGACTGGACGCACCCATGATTTAGCTGCTTTTACTACTCTATCTTATGTTGTAGCTACTCAACCAGCACAAGAGATAACCTTAGCCACCTCTTTGGTAGCAGTTGGTGCTAATTTTATTGGTGCATTAGCTCCCGATTTAGATCAGCCCACTTCTTCTTTTTGGAAACATATCCGCGCTGGTAATATTTTTGGCAAATTAATTTCTCCTCTTATGGGCGGGCATAGGTTTATTTCTCATTCTATTTTAGGGGTAGCTTTATTTGGGTTTTTATTAGACAAGCTGCTTATCTTAGCTAGTTCTGTTTTATTTGTAGATATGAATATAGTTTGGTGGGCATTTATGATCGGGTTTATTTCCCATTTAGTAATGGACTTTTTTACCAAAGATGGGATTCCCATTCTTTTTCCTATTCCAATTAGGCTTGGTTTTCCTCCCTTTAGTTTTTTAAGAATCAAAACAGGCGGATTAATAGAAAAAACCTTTATTTTTCCTGGATTAATATTAATTAATGGCTATATATTTTATATTTATTATGATAAATTTTTAACTCTTTTAAGGCAGTTTCTAAAGTAAAAAATTGACAAAAATTATAAATTGTACTAATCTGAAGTTGTTCAACGAAAGCATGCGCGTTGAGCTAACCTAGGGGATAGTTAGCTTTGGTAATCCTTGCTTTGTATCTTACAGGATATTAAAGACTCAAGGAGACCTACAAAAGAGCCCCCTCATTAAGGGGCTTTTTTGTGGCTTGATATTTTTCTTCGATATTTTTACAATTTATATTTGTGAGTACAAAAGAACAAGAATCAGGCTGGGTTGCAGATGCTTTAGAAGGGGCTGTAAACGGTAAACCGTTTTTAGCTGAAAAGGCAAGTTTATATCATCAAGTAGTCTTGCATAGCGGGGCTTCCCAAAATGGGCATGGAGATATAAGAGATGTAATGGAATCTGTTACGCATGAGTTACCACTTGGTAGGATACAAAGATTAAATATAGCCCACCAAGCATTGCCAGAGCACACTTTAGAGTAACTATTCTTTAATTTTTCAATTTGTGCTATATATAACCTATAGATGTTGGCTAAGGTTCTAGCTGGAGTAAATGTTGGCTTAGACGCTGTTCCAGTCACAGTAGAAGTGGATATTGCTGCATCAGGTTTACCTGGTTTTACTATTGTTGGTCTAGGAGATAGAGCTGTAGATGAGGCAAAAGAGAGAGTTAGGTCTGCTATTAAAAACTCAGGTAGTGATTTTCCTGCCAAAAGAATTACTGTTAATTTAGCTCCTGCTGACTTACCTAAAGAGGGACCTGTATTTGATTTAGCGATAGCTTTAGGTTTACTTTTAGGTTCAGGACAAATAGAGAAAGATTTAAGTGAATATTTAGTGGTGGGTGAGCTGTCTTTAGATGGAAGTCTAAGAAAAGTAAGTGGAGTGCTGCCCCTTGCTTTAATGGCCAAAAAATTAGGGATAAATAAAATTCTTTTGCCTTCTGAAAATAAGGCAGAAGCTTTGATTGTTGAAGGTTTAGAAGTCTATCCTATTCAAAACTTAGCTCAAGTAGTCAGTTTCTTGCTAGGTCAATCTGTGTTAATTGCTTCTCCTAGAGTTCCGCTATCATTTGATGAGGACTCAATTTATGAATATGACTTTTCTCAAATTAAAGGTCAAGAGCAGGCAAAAAGAGGCGTAGAGATTGCAGCTGCTGGGGGACATAATATTTTGCTAAAAGGTCCACCTGGCTCAGGTAAAACATTACTGGCTAGATCCTTTCCTTCACTCTTGCCTAAACTATCTATAGATGAAGCCATTGAAGTTACTCAACTTTATTCAATAATTGGTGGGCTTTCTTCAGATAATCCATTAATAACTACCCGCCCTTTCCGTGCACCACATCACACTGCCTCATATGTAGGGATAATAGGAGGAGGTAATACTATCAGACCAGGTGAGGTTTCCCTAGCTCA
>CAZMNS010000056.1:3429-4080 GCA_964567705.1 uncultured Gammaproteobacteria bacterium
TAGCTCATAGAGGAGTACTGTTTTTAGATGAGTTGCCAGAATTTCAAAGGCAGGTTTTAGAAGCGCTGCGTCAACCGCTGGAGGATAAAAAAGTTTCCATCTCCCGTGCTTCAGGATCTTTAACTTTCCCAGCCCAGTTTATTTTACTAGCTGCACAAAACCCTTGTCCTTGTGGCTTTTTAGGGTCAGGTAAAAAATCATGTGTCTGTATGCCGGGGCAAGTCTCCAGATATCAAAAAAAGATCTCTGGACCACTGCTAGATAGAATAGATATTCACCTAGATGTACCTTTTGTTGAAGTAGAAAAATTAACTACTGATACCCTCTCTGAAGATTCTAAAAAAATAAGAGAAAGAGTTGAAAAAGCTCGGGAGATTCAAAAGAAAAGATTTGCTAGCAGTGGAATTTTGACTAACTCAGAGATGAACAATGCTCAGATAAAACAGTATTGTGTCATTACCCAGGAAGCACTGGATTTAATAAAATTAGCAATTGCTCAGATGAACCTTTCAGCCAGGGTTTATCACCGGGTACTTAAACTATCTAGAACCATCGCTGACTTAAAGGATGAGGAGATTATTCAAACTGAACATATAGCCGAAGCCCTCCAATATAGACCTAAAGAGGATGAGTTGATAATATAGATAGTGT
>CAZMNS010000056.1:4090-5496 GCA_964567705.1 uncultured Gammaproteobacteria bacterium
TAGACCCAAAGAAGAAAGCTAAAGAAAATCCCCCAGAACTTCAGGGGGATTTTCTTAGATGGTGAGATATATCACCAAAATTTAAGTGTCTATTTATGCAGCTCCGATCCTATACATTCCGGTTCCACAAACTGGACACTTTCCTTTCATTGCCGGTTTGCCATTCTTCATGGTGACTTTCTCTGGATTTTCTGCATCCCTTTTGGCGCGGCATTTAACACAATACATTGTAACTGCCATAATGATAAGCGTATAGCGTATAGGGTGTAGCATATAGTCAGAAAAATTAAAACTAAACGCTAAACGCTAATTACTAAACGCTGCTTACTCACCCCCTTTCAACTAAAAGTTTAAATGTAGATTCATAATCTGCTTATTTGAAGCTAAGTATACTAACATCTGTCCTCCTATTGCAAGGACAGAGAGGATCAGAATTTTCAACATATCAAATTTAAAAAGAGCTGTTTCTGAGTGAGAAGTTAGAGCTGGTTGAATTTTGGGATTATTAATTTTGATAGGAATAACTTCTTTGCCAAACAACTGACGCTTTAGATCTTCTAATTTTCTCTCATCTAATCTGACTGTAGCCATATAATCTTGGATAGATTCGGACCAAACTTGTTCAGTTCTAAGAAGCTTTACAGTCGAATCATCCAGTTTAAGCTTAATTCTGATTAAAGTATTAGAACTACATCAGAAACTGAACCTACTTGAGCCTACCACGCACAAGAGAGCCTGTCAAGCACCAAATGAGGCTAAAATTATAGGATTTAGATAATTTGTCTGATCTGCTCAGCTTTTAAGAGCATAACGATACTTTTTATATTTGCTTTTTTAAGAGGAGCTTCGTGATAAGCAGCATACTCAAATCTGGTGTGATCAATTTCAGCATTATCAAACTTTGCGCCATAAAAGATAGAAAAACTAAAATTTGTCTGCTCTATTATTGCCTCCGAAAAATCTGCATAATTAAAAAAAGCTTCAATCACTACATAATTTTTTCATTGACAAAGTTTTAGATTAAAAGGTATATTGAGAAGAGTAACTTATGTATTCGGTTGGGGCACAAGAGCTGGGGATATTTTTTTTGAGTGTTTGGATAATTGGTCTTACTTACCTCTTTTTTAGAGAAAGAAGTTTTTTAAGAAAACTGTTTCCTAAAAATGAAGCTGGAGATATTAGGGATAGGTTTAAAGAGGTACTGGATGCCTTGGACCAAATTGGCAGAGAGATCCAAATTTTAAATAAAAATATCAGGGATTCTAATAAGGAAGGTTTAAAACACATTCAGAAAGTAGCTGTTTTAAGATATAATCCTTATGATGATATAGGTGGAAACATGAGTTTCTCTTTAGCTATGTTAGATGGAACTGGAAATGGTGTGATAATAACCAGTCTGCATGCTA
>CAZMNS010000057.1:0-5477 GCA_964567705.1 uncultured Gammaproteobacteria bacterium
GGATTATAGAATAATTATAGGACATTAGCAACTTAGCAAAAAAAGATATGTAAAGTTTAGTTTAAGAAAATCTAATAGCATGCTAAAATCACAGGTATGGCTTATGTTGCTGATTTACATACTCATTCTAGATTTGCTAGAGCTTGCTCTCAGGATTTAAATATTCCTAACCTTGCTAAGTGGGCTAAATACAAAGGGATAGATTTAGTTGGAACAGGAGATTGTCTCCATCCATTATGGCAACTAGAGCTAAAAAGAGATCTAAAAGAATCTAATGGGGTTTATGAATATGAAAATATTAAATTTTTGCCCACAACAGAGGTGGCTTGTATTTATTCAGAAGGCGGAAAGGTAAGAAGGATCCATATAATTATTATTTTTCCAACCCTTGAGGCTGCTTTAAAGTTGTCTGCAGTTTTAAGTAAAAGGGGAGTTAATCTATCCTCAGACGGCAGACCAATTATGGGGATGAGCAGTAAGCTTCTTTGTGAGATTGTTTTTGGTGTTGACCCAAATATTTTGATTATCCCGGCTCATATCTGGACACCTTGGTTTTCACTTTTTGGGTCAAACTCTGGATATGACTCTTTAAAAGAGTGTTTTGGAGAGTTTAGCGAGCAAATTTTAGCTGTTGAAACTGGTCTTTCCAGTGAACCAGCAATGAATTGGAGAATTGCTGATTTGGACAGCAAATCTATTATCTCTTTTTCTGATCTGCATTCTTTACCCAGATTAGGCAGGGAAGTGACTATTATTGATGGGCGTCCTTCGTTTGAAGGGTTGCGGAGCGCTTTGAAGAATCAAGACATTTTGGGAACAATTGAGTTCTTTCCAGAAGAGGGGAAATATCATTATTCAGGACATAGAAATTGTGGAGTGGTTTTCTCGCCTGAAGAGTTAGAAAAAAATGGACCCATCTGCCCAAAATGCAAAAATAAACTAACTATTGGGGTTATGCAGCGGGTAGAGGAGTTAGCAAAAAGATCGATTGATGATTTACGATTAACGATTAACGATGGAAAAACTCTATCAGAAGCCTTTCCTGAGAGGCCAGGATTTAGAATGTTGGTTCAACTAGAAGAGATCATTGCTGAGGCTTTAAACTCGACAGTTTCCAGTAAAAAAGTAAAAGAGGAATACTTAAGATTAGTTACAACCTTAGACCCAGAGTTAAAAATCTTAACTAAAACCCCAAAGGAGCAAATTGCTAAATTTGCTGGCGAAAAAATTGCTGATGGTGTGGAAAGAGTTAGAAAGGGCAAATTAACAATCAAGCCTGGATTTGATAATACATACGGAGTGGTTAAAATTTGGGGGGAAGAAAAAGAAGAATCACAAATAAGTCTTTTTTAATATGAAAATCATTGTTGGTTTAGGAAATCCCGGAGAAAAGTACAAAAATACCAGGCATAATTTAGGGTTTTTAAGCTTAGATCATTTTGCAGAAAAACATTTGGGACCAAAAATTACTTGGCAGATTAGTAAAAGGTTTAAATCTCAAATAATAGAGTTAGGTGAAGTTATTTTAGTTAAGCCGCAAACCTTTATGAATAACTCAGGAGAAGCTGTTTCTAAAATTGTTAATTTCTACAAAGTTAAAGAGGAGGATCTGATTATTGTTTATGATGAGCTGGATTTACCTCTAGGAAAAATAAAAGTCAGGTTTGGTGGCGCTGGCGCTGGACATCATGGTATCGAATCAATAATTACTGCTCTAGACTCAGATAAATTTGTTAGAATTAGGCTTGGTATTGGGAACTTAAGATCGCAGTCAAGTGAAAGGGGAAAACAGCATTTTAGTGCAGAACATTTTGTGATTGAGAGTTTTATGCCTGGAGAAAGATCTAAAGTAAAACACATGATTAAACAAGGCTTAACTGCTCTAGATCTAGTAGTTAGTAAAGGATTAGGATTTGCGCAAACACAGTTTAATTAATTATTGTTTGACAAAATAAGTAGCAAACTTTAAACTAGTTGTTATGGTAGATTATTCTAAAAGACCACTTTGGCAATGGGTGGTAGTTTACATAATTTTAGGAGGGTTAGCCTATTTTGTTATCTACAAATTCTTTTTATCAGGTGGGTATTAGTATTACTCAAGACTTATTAATTAGTCTGTCCCTTAAATCTATATGAGCAGGATTCCAAAGCTTTATTTAATTATTGCAGTGGTAGCTATTTTAGGTATAGGTATAAGCTGGGCTTTTATTGCCTCAATTCAACCTTTGCCAGGGATTGAGGCGCTGCAAGAGGGTAGAGAACATGTACCGCCTGGTAGTGTTGTTAATTATGAATTTAATCCCCCCACCTCAGGAAATCATTACGGAGAACCATCTAAACCAGGAATGTACGATATCCCACCAGCTGATGGGAATTTAGTCCATTCTCTGGAACATGGTTACATTATTATCTCTTATAACTGTGACAAAGAAGTAGGGTTCAACTTAATACCTCAAGCATTGGCTCATGGTACGCAAGAAGAACACGCTACAGAAAGTGCAGAATCCAGTGCCTCTGCTACTTTACCTGAATCTTTTAATTCAGATGACTGTAATAATTTAAAATCGCAGTTAAGAAGTATTTATGATAAAAAGGGACCTTTCAAGTTAATTGTCACCCCACGTTCGGGAATGGATACTAGGATTGCCTTAACTTCCTGGGGGAGATATTTAAATTTGAGTGAGTTTGATCAAGAGAGAATTGAAAAGTTTATAGATAAACTAAGAGATCACGGTCCTGAGAAGACAATGGAATAATGACTGATCAAATCATTTTAGCTTGTGATGAAAAGGGAAATTTTTTAGAGTACATTCCTAAAGAGATTGGACATACTGGTAAAGGTAAAAGACACCTAGCGATTACTGTTTTAATTTATAACTCTAAGGGTCAGGTGCTATTACAGCGTAGAAAACATAAAGTTTTTAATAATATTTGGGATATAACAGGGGCTACACACCCCCTACACAAAGAAGATGGAAAAGATGAAACATTCGAAGAGGCAACTTGGAGATGCTTGGAGAGAGAGTACAGAATTAAGAAAAAGATCCCTTTAGAGAATCTTGGTTCGTTTAACTATTTTGCAGACTATGGTGATCTTTGCGAAAATGAGAACTGCGCTATCTTAATAGGTGAATATAAAGGTGATTTTGATCTTAACTCAGAAGTGGGTTATGGTTATAAGTGGATGGATAAAAAAGAATTTCTAGAGGATATAGAAAATAATCCCAAAAATTATTCTCCTTGGGCAGCAGCAATGCTTCAACTTATTAAAAATAGTAATTTATTTAACTGTTAAATGTCTAAAAAATTAGTCACTAAAACAAGTAAGTTTAGGATTTATTCTTTAGAAACGCAATTGCCTAATAGAGAGAAAGAGATTTTTGAATACGTTTCCCTTTTTGGAGACACTTTAGATGCGGTAATGGTAGCACCTTTGACAAAAGAGAGAGAACTGATTTTCATTGAACAGTTTTGGCCAGCTATGAATAAAAGAGGTTTATTATTTCCTGGAGGTAGGGTAGATACAAATGAATCTTTGGTGATTGCAGCCAAGAGAGAATTAGCTGAAGAAATTCACCTGTACCCCAAAAAACTGATAAATTTAGGACGGGTTGAGATATTACCAAAATATTTGTATGGACAGACCCATTTTTACTTAGCTATGGATTTAAAGGAAGAGCATTCTTTCAAGGGGGATGAAAAAGAAGAGCCCAAAATTATTAAGATGCCTTTAAAGAAAGCTATCCTGAATATAAAAAAAGGAAATATAAGTGATAGTAGAACAGTTGCATTGGCCCTGCTTGTGATTAACCACTTACAATAGGCATAGCCCATGGTCTTTTTTCTCCACTGGGTAGACTGTGTATTCGTTCTATAATAGAGGTCTGGTTTAAGTAATCAAGTACTCCTGGAGCTACCAAACTGTGCCAGCTATCAGTACCATCAATGAGACCCTGTCTTACCATTCTAGACCTTGGTCCGCTGCTATCATCGTCTTGAAAAGCTACTATTTTTAAACTGAACTCCGATGCAAGTAAGCTACAGACTCTCATTGTGGAAAAAGATCCAGTAAATACCACTGCCTCGGATGATCTTCGTTTACTACTGAAATAATCACGAAGAGTAAGCAGGAATGGTTTTTCCGTTAAAATAAGGGTTTCTAAGCTAACTTGGTTAACTTCTATAAACTCTAAGGTTTGCTGAAAGAGCATTTTTATTTCTGCGCCAGTTAAAAAGTTATCTTGGCTAAGTTTTGCACTTGAATCAGCTATTCCAACTGTAAGATTTAGGCCTAGATACTCTGTTGTTATTTCTTGTACTATCAAACCATGTTTGATTAATGGTGGCTGGAATCTCCCAAAGTAATATCCTTCCATTTGAGTGGAATTATAACAAAATATATTGTTAATTCTAGTTATACTTGATAGAGAGTGCTAAAATTAACTTTACTGCCTCGAAATGAAAGCATATTTAAAGGAATTAAAATTCCCATCAACTAAACATACTTACTTAAAAGATATAACCAAAGATATAAATGATGCTATTTCTAAATCTAAAACTACTCAGGGTTTTGTCTTTGTAAATACTAAACACACAACGCTAGGGGTTGTTGTAAATGAAATAGCTGAACCAAACTTATTAAATGATATTTTGGAACATACTTTAAAGCACATCCCAGAAGACCGTCGATCAACTAGAGTAAATAAAGATTATAAACATCCAACTACTGATTATATGCACCGTTGCCAAGATAACCCTTTTTGTAACGAGATAGATGAGGATTATAACACTGCCTCCCACATTAGAGCTTTAACCTTCTCTCACCCTTCTGTTATTATCCCCTACAGAGAGGGTAGATTAGAGCTTGGAAAATACCAGCAAGTAGCTGTTTTTGAATTTGACGGCAGGGATGGTAAGGGTAAAAATCCAATTAGACAAAGAACAGTTCAGATTTGGGTTTGCCCTGCTGAAGAGATTATTGAGTTATGAATACTTTAGACAAAAATCGCATTCCAAACCACATAGCCATAATTATGGATGGTAATAGACGCTGGGCAAGGGCTAGGGGACTTCCTGATTTAAAAGGGCACAAGGCAGGAACAGAGACGCTTGAAAAGATAGTAGAAGAGGCAGAAAAATTAGGAGTAAAAACTATTACAGTTTATGCTATGTCCACAGAAAATATAAAAGAGAGAGAAAAAAGAGAGGTTATGGGACTTTTTGAGATTATGAGAAAAGGCTATCACAATAAGCTAAAAAAGATGATGAAAAATGGGGTAAGAATTACTGTTTTAGGAGAAATGGAAGGGTTGCCAAGGACTATCAAATATTTGATAAATGAATTGAAAAAGGTAGTAATAAAAAATGAATCAATAAAATTAAACATAGCTCTAAATTATAAAAGAAAAAAAGAGTTGGTAGACGCAATTAAAGATATTATAAAAGAAGGTGTTGATGTAGAGAAGGTGAATGAAGAG
>CAZMNS010000058.1:0-245 GCA_964567705.1 uncultured Gammaproteobacteria bacterium
AGATTGCCTGAGCGCAGTTGCTTTAATTTTTTTTTTTTTTTTTTTTCTTGGACTTCTAACTAATTGTCTAATTGTCGGCACTTAAATCTACTTTATCCTTTCTTTACGCTTTTAGTTTACATCCAGCTAAACCACCTATTCTACGCGAGCGCGATCAGGGCTAGTTGGTATGAGTCTGCCAATTATACTCCTCGTTCCGATTCATCGGAACTGCGGAAGTGTAACAGGGCGACCTATTATTCCAC
>CAZMNS010000058.1:281-5351 GCA_964567705.1 uncultured Gammaproteobacteria bacterium
AAATAATCAATTTTACCTGTTGCAGCAGCATCAGATAAAACAGTAGTTGTCTCTTGAAACGAAGCAGCTGACAAAAAGCTTTCAGTTTGAAGTGAGGCTCGAGTAATTCCTAAGATAATTACCTCCGCCGTGGCGGGGTCTCCACCTTCTGCTAAAACTCGCTTATTCTCTTGGTCAAAATAGTTTCTATCTACAATCTCACCAGGAAGTAAATTAGAATCTCCCTGAGTCTCAATCCTAACCTTATCAGACATCTTCTTAACAATCACCTCAAAATGTTTCTCGTTAACCATTACTCCATGAGACTCATATACTTTTCTTGCCTCATCAACAATATATCTTTGTGCTTCTCTTAAGCCTCTGACACGCAAGATTTCTTTGATATCTAAATGTCCTAACGACAATACTGTACCAGCGGGTATTAAATCCCCATCCTCAACTGAAATTTTGGCATTTTTAGAAAGTAGGTATTCTCTTTCTTCATGAGGCTTTGTGGTAGTTCTAACCCTGACAATAAAACCGTTCTCTGTCTCTGTAATTGAGACCTTACCAGCTATCTCAGAAATAGGGCTAATAGTTTTAGGTGTTCTTGCCTCGAACAACTCTTCAACTCTTGGTAACCCTTGAGTAATATCCAATCCTATAATTCCTCCAGAGTGAAAAGTTCTCATGGTAAGTTGTGTTCCTGGCTCACCAATTGATTGAGCAGCAATTACTCCAACTGGAATACCAATAGCAACTTGCTGTCTATTAGTTAAATCTAGTCCATAACAAGCTGCACAGATTCCATGCTTAGCCTCACAAGTTAGAGGTGACCTTATTGCTATCTCGCTAATATCACTTTTAGAGATATCATTAATATGATCCTCTTCCAAATAACCACCAGACTCTATTATTGCTTTTTTAAGTTTAGGATCAGTAATTTTATTAACAACTTTTCTGCCTAAAAATCTTGTCAAATTAGTACTTGGGTTTTCTCGGTTAACTTCTAAATTTAAAAACTGCTTTGTTCCACAGTCTTCTATTCTGACAATAACATCGTGCGCAATATCCACAAGTCTTCTGGTTAGATATCCTGCATCTGCTGTTTTAATAGCCCTGTCAGCTACACCTTTTCTGGCACCCCGACAAGATGTAAAGTATTCAAAAACTTGCAATCCTTCCCTATAATTTGATTTAGTAGGCAGTTCAACAACTTTACCTGTAGGATCAACTGATAATCCTCTCATCGCTGAAAGTTGTTTGGCTTGTTCAATTGATCCTTTAGTTCCAGCCTCTATTAAGATCCTGATGGAATTATCTTTATCCAGGTACTCCCAGGTTTTCTTAGCTAACTCATTGGTGGTACGCGTCCAAACTTCTTGTACATATTGAGCTTTCTCTTCCGAGGTAATAAGCCCTTCTTTGAAGTTTTTCTCATATTCTTTGATCTCATCTTCAGCTCTTTTTAAATGCTCTTTTTTATCTGGGACTATTTTGGCATCAAACAGGCCAACTGAAACTCCAGAAATAGTTGCAGCCCAAAAACCAAGATTTTTAATTTTATCTATTAAATCTGCAACTTCCTCTTTGGTTAAAATCTTCATACTCTTTAAGATGATGTCACGGATTGTTACTCCTTTGATCGCTTGATTCATAAATCTAAGCTGTGGAGGCAAAATACGGTTAAATATAATCCTACCTACTGATGTTTCTAACCTTTGATTATCAACCCGAACTACTATTTTTTGTCTTAAATTAATCTTTTTAACCTGGAACGCAAGCAGTGCTTCATCTTCTGAAGAGAGATATTTAAGTTGTGTCTCTTCCTCAGGAATAGTGGTCATGTAGTAACAACCCAAGGCCATATCTCTATTTGGTACATTAATAGCAAAACCGTTTGACCCAGAGAGAATATTCTCTTTTGCCATCATTAAAGTGAGTGCCTCTTCTTTTGCTTTAGTAGATAAAGGCACATGAACAGCCATCTGATCTCCGTCAAAATCAGCATTAAATCCAGTACATATACAAGGATGGATCTGGATAGCATTACCATCTATAAGTATTGGGTAAAAAGCCTGGATGCCTAATCTATGCAAAGTAGGTGCTCGGTTAATTAATACTGGGTGATCTTTAGTAACCTCTTCTAAAATATCCCAAACCTCTGGTGGCCGATATTCCAAAAGGTTCTTAGCACCTTTAACATTTGAGGTTAAACCACGATTAATCATCTCCCTTAAAACAAAGGGTTTAAACATCTCTAAAGCCATCTCTTTAGGTAACCCTACTTGATGTAGTTTTAACTTTGGACCAACAATAATAACTGATCTTCCTGAGTAGTCCACTCTTTTACCAAGTAAGTTTTGTCTAAACCTTCCTTGTTTTCCTCGAAGCATATCTGATAGAGACCTTAATTGATGACCGCCAACAGCTCCTCTTCTTGAGGTTTTAGCAGCTGCATCAATTAAAGAATCAACTGCTTCTTGAAGCATCCTCTTTTCGTTGCGTAAAATAATCTCTGGTGCACCTAAATCAATCAGTCTTTTAAGTCTATTATTCCTATTAATTACCCTCCTATAAAGATCGTTTAGATCAGAAGTGGCAAACCTTCCTCCAGGAAGTTGCACCATTGGACGTAGATCTGGCGGTAAAACTGGTAAAACAGTGACCACCATCCACTCAGGTAAAATCTTTGAGCCTCTCATTCCTTCGACTAATCTAAGCCTTTTGGTAGCTTTAATATGACGTTGCCCAGTTGATTTAGAAACCTCAACTCGCAAGTCTGCAGCTAATTTTTCTAAATCAATCTTTTTTAACACCTCAAGTAAAGCCTCAGCACCCATACCAACTTCAATAAAATCAGCAACCTGATAATCTTCCAGTTTGTAATATTCATCTTCGGAAAGAAGTTTTAAAGTAACCACACTTTTAACCAAATCTGAGACAGTTTTATAAATCTCTTCTAATTGACTTACCTCTGTTAAGTGAGCCTCTCTTAATTTAGCTACTTCTTGGCGGCTTCTAATTTGAACATCTTGGGCTACTAACTCAAATTTCTCAGGATCTTTATTCTGTTTTTTTAATACTACTAACTCTTTTTGGGTCTTTCTTTCCAGATCCTTAACTTCTTGATCCAGGTTTTTTTTGCTCTCTTCAATCTTAGATTGAAGCTGTTTATCTAAGGATTCTAGTGCCTTAGCTTTGCCTTCTGGGTCAACACTAATCACTAAATATGAAGCAAAATAAATAATTGCCTCTAAATTTTTCATAGTTAGATCTAAAACTAGAGACAACTTGGAAGGAGCACCTTTAACATACCAGGAGTGCGCAACAGGAGCAGCTAGGCTAATATGACCCATCCTTTCTCTTCTTACTTTAGATTGGGTAACTTCAACACCACATTTATCACAAATTACACCTCTATATCTAATCCTTTTATACTTTCCACAATAACACTCATAATCTTTGGTTGGACCAAAGATGTTTTCAGAAAAGAGTCCATCTTTTTCAGCTTTCAAGGTTCTATAATTTATGGTTTCTGGTTTGGTAACTTCACCAAAAGACCAACCTCTGATTTGATCAGGAGAAGCAATTGATACTTTTAATGCTTGAAAATCTAGTAAATCATTCATAATTTAATTACTTAATTACTCCTTTCTATTTAAGACTCTTCTATTTCTTTGCTCTCTTCTGCTAATTTAGAAGCATCTACTATCTCCATTGGGCCCTCTTCACTGGTTAATTCCTGTTCCACACCAACATCAGTCATCTCTAAAGCCTGCTTAAATTGAGCAACTTGAGTATCATCTGTTGTATCATCTGTAACTGGAGCAGGAGTGCTGACAATTTGTACTCCAATAGGATCTACCGCCACAGATAAACTTTGCAACTCTTTACCTAAAACCTTAAACGATTCTGGAATTAGGGCCTGTGGTATCTCAGATTGTTTAACTATCGCCTCAAAAGCTTTAGCCCGTCCCACCACATCATCTGATTTGATAGTTAACATCTCTTGTAAGATATTCGCTGCACCATAAGCCTCAAGTGCCCAAACTTCCATCTCTCCTAATCTTTGACCTCCCATTTGAGCTTTTCCTCCTAAAGGTTGCTGAGTAACTAAAGAGTAAGGACCGGTTGAGCGAGCATGAGTTTTATCCTCAACCATATGGATTAGTTTTAAAAAGTAGGCATAGCCAACTACGACATCTTGATCAAAATACTCACCAGTTCTGCCGTCAACAAGTTTACTTTTTCCAGAAGCTGGAAGCCCAGCTTTTTTTAATTCTTGAACTAAGATATCTTCTTCAATTGTCTCAAATACTGGAGCTGCAATTTTATAGTTTAATTTTTTAGCTGCTAAACCAAAGTGAGCCTCCAAAAGTTGCCCTAAGTTCATTCTGGAAAGAACAGAAACAGATGAGATAACAATATCAACTGGTGTTCCATCTTCTAGGTGTGGCATATCGTATGAAGGAACAATCCTAGAGATAACTCCTTTATTTCCATGACGCCCAGCTAATTTATCTCCAGCAGTAACTTTTCTAAGTTGACCTACTTTAACCTTAATTCTCATAATCGTACCGGCATCTAAATCATCACCAGCTTCTCTAGATAAAATCTGCACTCCAATTACAGTACCTCTTTCTCCATGGGGCATTCTCAAAGAGGTGTCTCTTACTTCTTTAGCTTTTTCTCCAAAAATAGCTCGAAGAAGTCTCTCTTCGGCGGTAAGCTCAGTCTCGCCTTTTGGAGCAATCTTACCGACCAAAATATCCTTGGGAGCAACTTCTGCTCCAACCACAACAATTCCATATTCGTCGAGATTTCGGAGAGCCTCTTCGCCGACGTTTGGAATATCCCGCGTGGTTTCTTCCGGACCCAACTTCGTGTCTACCACGCTTGCCTCGTATTCCTCAATGTGAACGGAGGTGAGAACATCCTCACGCACCAGTCGATCCGAAATGACGATAGCATCCTCATATCCCAATCCATCCAAAGAAGCATATGCGATAACTAAGTTTTTCCCTAAAGCAAGCTCTCCTTTATCAGACGCCGGACCATCAATTAATAAGTCTCCTTTTTTTACTTTCT
>CAZMNS010000059.1:0-5245 GCA_964567705.1 uncultured Gammaproteobacteria bacterium
CGCAGCTAGGCACATTTTATATTACTACATTCACACCCTGAGGGTGGAAATACTACATGTCATTTATAATTTTTATTACTTCTTGATCTTCAACAGGAGAGAAGTCCTGGTAGTACTCTCCAATTGCGCCTAAGAATGGCTCCAAGTCTACTGCCACCAACTCAACACCCATTTTTTCTAATTCGATACCTACTTCAGAAGGAGTAACTGGTACTGCCACAATGATTTTTTTTGGATGATAATGCAACTTTAGCTCTTTAATTGCAGCTTTCATGGTTAAACCAGTAGCTATTCCATCATCAACTAAAATAGCAATCTTGCCCTTACAAGAAACAGGTAATCTTTTGTGAAGATAAACCTCTCTTCTTCTTTTTGCTTCCTTTTTCTGCCTTTCTACCTCAGCAGTTAAATAATTCTCATCAATTTCAAGAATTTCTTCCTTGTTGAATACTGATTGTCCATTTTCAGATACGGCGCCAATTGCATATTCAATTTGATTAGGGTGTCCTATTTTTCTGGTGATAATTAAATCAAGTGGAGCATTTAGTCCTTTGGCAACTTCCGCTCCAGTTACCACACCACCTCTTGGTAGGGCATAGACAACAACTTTTTGACCCTTAAAATTTTTAAGCAACTTAGCAAGTTGTTTTCCGGCATCAGCTCTGTCTTTAAAAATCATCCTTTTCATCTAGGCCTCTCCTCATAGTCTACTATAACTTCTCTTTCCTTGGACTACTCAATCCAACTTAAACTTAGAAGTTGTACAATAATTTAAGGAGGTGAAAATTGTGGATAATATCTTAATAAATAAATTGCTTGACTTATCAGGCAAAACAGCAGTTGTGACTGGTGGAGCGTTAGGTATTGGTTTTGGTATAGCTTTAAGATTAGCCCAAGCTGGTGCTAGTGTGGTCATTGCAGATTTAAAAGAGGAAGAAGCAGAAAAAGGGGTAGCTGATTTGACTTCAAAGGGGTTAAAGGTAAAGGTTTTTAAAGTTGATGTCTCAAATGAAGAAGAAGTTAAAAATTTGGTTGAGGAAACAGTTAAAACTTTTGGTAGTTTAGATATTTTAGTAAACAATGCCGGAATTTATCCTAATATCTTAGTATCCAAAATGAGTTTAGCTGATTTTGACAAGGTTTTAGATGTAAATTTAAAAGGAGTTTTTCTTTGCACCAAATATTCATCAGAAATGATGATCAATCAAGGTAAGGGTGGAAGAATTATTAACATTACATCAATTGATGCTCTCCATCCATCTATGATTGGTTTGGCACATTATGATGCCTCAAAACATGGAGTTTGGGGCTTTACTAAAAATGTTGCTTTAGAGTTAGCTCCTCACAAAATTTGGGTAAACGCCATTGCTCCTGGAGGTATTTTAACAGAAGGGGTAAAAGACTCACAAAAAAATGCACCAGCTGGAGTAGACATGTCTAAAGTTTTAGAAACATTTTTAAATAAAATCCCGATGCACCGTATGGGTGAGCCTGATGATATTGGTAAAGTGGCTCTATTTTTGGCATCAGATATGTCATCATATATGACTGGCACTCAAATTGTAGTTGATGGGGGAGTTTTGCTATCTTAAAAAAAGGGGGGTGAGATTGTTCTTGCTCTGGCCAGCAATCTTTGTTTACAAAGCTTTTGAGCTATTCGGGGATTAATCTAAGTTGGGAAACATCTTTTCAGGAAAAACTATTTTAGCGCTTTAATATAATCATCAATTTTAATTCCTGCTTTTTTGACTTGAGCCTTTAGAAGGAATTGAGCAACTTCCTTATGTAGAGGTATAGATAAAGTGGGGGAATTAGTTTTTTGTAAGATAGCATGATCTCCTGAGGTATGAACATGTTTGTAGTCAAATTTTAAAAATGCTTTGACAGCTTCTTTGCCAGAAATATTTGTAAGCTTAGGCATTTAATGGAGGCAGTAGAGTCTCCACTGATCTTTTGGTAAATTCAGATGATTTATCTTTTTTGGTAACAACTCTCATGTAAGCTTTGATGGCTTTTTCGACATTTTTTAAAGCTTCCTCTTTGGTTTTACCTTGGGACATACAGCCATATAAATTTACCACATCAGCCACATAACCTTTGTAGGATTTATCATAAGTTAATTTAATAATGTAATCTAATTTCTTTATCATATGGGAATTATAAGCAAAGCTTGAAATCTTCGCTATACTCAAATTATAACACAGGAATGTAGATAAAATTCCCCATGATACAACTTCGCTCATCAGGGAAAGTCCCCGTTGTGCTGAGCTTCTAATCTGAATTTAAATACAAGGATACGCAAGGGCTAAAATTTGCTTCTTTGATATAATTTTAATATGGAACAAACAATTAAAGAGCTGTTTGAAGAAGATCAAGCAGATAGAGAAAGATATCCTTCACCCACCTCAGATGAGCTAAAATGGGTAGGAGATAGAGATGTGCTCAGAAAAGCAACCGCTCAAAAGATGCTTGATGAAAATCTCTTGACTAAACCAGAAGACTACTATTATGCAGCTTTTATCTTTCAACACGGAAACACTGCTGAGGATTACTTAAAAGCTCATCAATTCGCTCAAAAAGCTCTAGAGATGGGTTACGAAAAAGCGGGATGGATTTATGCCGCAACGCTAGATCGTTATCTTATAAATACTGGTAAGCCTCAAAAATATGGCACTCAATATACTAACAATGAGGCAGGTGAGCTTATCCTTGCTCCAGTAGATCCTGAAACTTCTGATGAAGAAAGATTAAAGTACGGTGTTAAACCACTAGCCCAGATACCTAAAAAATGGCCAGGCTAAGTAAAAATATAAACATTTCTTTTGATAGGATATATCTATGTCTCGAAAATCCTTGATTATACTAGGTATGATAATAGGCTCTATTATTGGAGGATATGTACCTGTTCTTTTTGGAAGCAGCTTATTATCATACTCTTCTTTAATTGGTATTTGGATAACATATAAGTTTACTTAAAAATTATTAAATTTGTATAATAATCAATTGATGGCAAAAAACCTTATTTATTTAAGTTTTGCTCAAGCGCTAATAGCAACTTTAGGCAGTCTTTTTTTTAGTGAAGTAATGCATTTTACTCCTTGTACTCTTTGTTGGTATCAGCGAATCTTAATGTATCCTTTGGTGCTTATTTTAGCAGTTGGAATTTTAAGAAAAGATAAAAAAATTTATCAATATGTCTTGCCTTTAAGTTTAATCGGACTAACTATTGCTATCTATCACAACTTAATTTATTATCACATCCTAAGCGAAAATCTACTGCCTTGTGTCCAGGGAGTTTCCTGCACAACAAGGTTTTTTGCCTGGTTTGGATTTATTACCATACCAATTTTATCATTAACCGCGTTTACAGTAATAACTTTATTGATGTTAATTTATCGGAAAAAGATTAATCATGACTCAAGAAATTAAAATTATTGCTGCTATTTTTGGAGTATCTTTAATAATTCTTATTGGTGCTGTTTTTTTCTTGAGTAAATCTGCAAATTCTACTGCTATAAGCGTTGATCCAGCAGTTTTAGTTAAAGCTGACAGCCACAGTAAAGGTAGTAGTGAGGCTAAAGTAGTCATAGTTGAGTTTGGAGATTACCAATGTCCTGCTTGCAAAGCGTTTCATCCTATCTCTAAACAGATTATGGAGGAATATCAGAACCAAGTAAGATTTGTCTTTAGAAATTTTCCTCTATCTCAACATCAACACGCACAAATTGCTGCAGCTACTGCAGAAGCAGCTAGTTCTCAGGGAAAATTTTGGGAAATGCATGATATTCTTTATGAAAGACAAGATGACTGGGCATCAAGTTCAGATCCCAAGCAGTTGTTTGAAGATTATGCTAAAGAGTTAAGTTTAGATCTAGAAAAATTTAGCAGCGAGATTAATGAAAATAAACATTTTGAGTTTATAAACAGTGATTTTAAAGATGGTCAAAACTTAGGAGTTTCTGGAACTCCAACTGTTTTTTTAAACAATAAAATTATCAGCTCTCCAAGTTACCAAAACCTAAAACAAGCAATCGAAGAGAGCCTTTAATATGGCTAAATACATTATCGAGGGTGGTAGAAAACTTAAGGGTAGCGTAAAAATTTCTGGAAATAAAAATTCAATTCTGCCAGCTCTAGCAGCTACTCTTTTAACTGATCAGGAAATAATTTTAAGAAATGCCCCTCAAATTTCTGATGTTACTACTATGCTTTCACTGCTTAACCATTTAGGGGTTAAAGTTAATCAAACAGATAATATATTAGTTTTAAAAAGATCTAGTTTAAAAACTCACATCCTACCTTCAGATTTAACTGGAAGCTTAAGAGCTTCTATTCTTTTGGTTGGACCGCTATTAGCAACTCAATCTAGAGTTAAATTTAGCCATCCTGGAGGAGATATTATTGGTAAAAGAAGTATCAAACCTCATATTTTAAGTTTTGAAAAATTAGGCTATAAATTTAAACAAAATGATAGGGAATATGAGGGTGAAAGTACAAAAAAAGACTATCAAAACTCAATTTTCTTAAATGAGTCCTCAGTTACTGCAACAGAAAATTTGCTGCTTTCTGCTGCGCTGGGAAACTATAATATTACTATTAAAAACTGTGCCCAAGAACCTCATGTTGTAGATCTTTGTAATTTATTAAATTTAATGGGAGCTAGAATAACTGGAGTAGGTACCTCAACCCTTTTTGTCCAAGGAGCAGCAAAACTTAAAGGAGCAGATTTTACCATCAGCCCAGAACACATTGAGATTGGAACATATGCCGTGGCAGCAGCCTTAACTCATGGGGTTGTCAAAATGACAAACTGCACCTTAGAAAACTTAGAACCAATAATTTTGCCTCTTCAAGAGATGGGCATAACT
Source organism: uncultured Gammaproteobacteria bacterium (assembly GCA_964567705.1). Classification (GTDB taxonomy): domain Bacteria; phylum Patescibacteriota; class Microgenomatia; order Daviesbacterales; family UBA10151; genus CAZMNS01. The sequence goes on from CAZMNS010000059.1 coordinate 4,869, forward strand.
TTAGAAAGTACTAAAGAAGGTGTTGTTGCCCATTCTGAAAAAATAGTCGCTATTCCCAGATTAGTAGTTAGACCCTGGCCAGGATTTCCCACAGATTTAATGAGTGTCTTTATTGTCTTAGCTACCCAAGCAGAAGGAGTATCACTTCTTCATGATTGGATGTTTGAGTCAAGGATGTTTTTTGCAGATAAATTAATTAGTATGGGGGCCAATATCACCATTGCTGACCCACACAGAGTCTTAGTTTATGGACCAACCTCACTTTATGGCAGAGAGCTGGAAACACCAGATATTAGAGCTGGTATGGCTTTAGTCTTAGCTGCATTAATAGCTAAAGGTAGGAGTGTTGTCAATAGAGCAGAGCTTATAGAAAGAGG
>CAZMNS010000060.1:0-5088 GCA_964567705.1 uncultured Gammaproteobacteria bacterium
TTGATCTGATGTATCTATTCCTAATTCTGAAGAGGGAGGCTTACTTTCATCCATTGATAAATTATATCACGCTCTTTAATTAGACCAAAATGATATGAGTTTAAATGATCTATTTTGAGCCCCTGGACACATTTTTTTTCACGCAGTAAGCTGACGCTTACAGTATATAGTTCGTAGTTTTTTGTTCATGGACAAACCTACACAGACTAAATTCAGTTTTGAAAGTTTAGAGGTTTATAAGATGGCTGTAAACTTGAGTATTTTAATCTTTAATATGACGAAAAGTTGGCCAAAAGAGAATTTGTATGATCTTTCAAGTCAAATAAGAAGAGCTGCTCTTTCTGTAGCTTTAAATATTGCCGAAGGAAGTAGTCGGAGTAAAAAAGATTTTAAAAGATTTCTTGATATATCTAGAGGATCTTGTTATGAGTGCGTACCATTACTTGCAATCGCATACCAACAAAGGTTGTTGAACCAAAATACTAAAGATTCTCTTTACCAAAATCTTACTTCAATTTCTAAAATGCTGAGCGGTCTTAAAAAGTCAATTCAATAACTATGAACCATAAACTAACAACAATAAACTAACTATGGACTCCCATCCTATTCCTAAAAATGTAACAGAGTTTGAGTTTCACCTAGTTGGTGACATGACTGTTAAGCAGTTTATCTATTTAGCACTAGGACTAGCTACTGCCTATTTAACATTTGTTTTATATGGCTCAACCTTACCTTTTATTGCTTGGCCAACAATAGTTATCTCCGGCTTAGTAGGTGCAGCTTATGCCTTTTTACCCATCCAAGAAAGGCCTTTGGATCACTGGACAGCTAGTTTTTTTAGAGCAGTTTTTACTCCTACTAAAAGGGGTTGGGTTTTTCAAGGTTTAACTAAGGATAGTCCTGATTTTCATATTTGATTAGCAGTTTTCCTGCAAAGCATTGAAACCCAAACAGCTTACACCTTTAACGCACCTAATCTTGGTTCTTTATCGAAAATGATTCAGGATTCATCAAAACCGCACCCTCATGTGGCACAAAGTCAGTCTCTAAAGCAACCAGTAGCACCACCACAGCCTTCTGCAATGCAGAATCCTCAAGTTCCAAAAACTACTACAATGCCTCCAATTTCAACTACTGTCATACCCTCATCAGAGCAGCTACATCAAACTGTGGAACTTGCCAGAGAGGCTCAGATAATCCAGAATCAAATTTTACAAGCTGAGAAAAAAATTAACGACATAAAGATAAAAGCAGCTACACCAGGTAATAATCCGAGTAGCTTTGCAGAGGAGTTCCAGGAAGCTTTAACTAAATTACAAGCTCTAATTAGTCAAGCTCAGGAAAAATCCCGCCAAATGGCAATTTTAACTAAAAGCACTCCTCCTACCTTTAAAAATAAAGTTGCCCCAACTCCTACCAACAAAGAAGACACCAAGTTGATTCTAACATCAGTTCCTAATATGATTAACGGGATTGTCACTGATTCTTTAGGCAACTACTTAGAAGGGGTGATTGTAGTAACCCATGACAAACAAGGTTTGCCAGTTAGAGCGCTAAAGTCAAATAAATTAGGTCAATTCTTAGCAGCAACTCCCTTAACAAACGGGGTTTATTCTCTTACTTTTGAAAAAGATGGACTTTTATTTGACGTAGTTGAAGTAAACTTAATAGGAAAGATCCTTCTACCAATAAGAGTCTCAGCAAAAAGGATCGGAGTATGAGCCAAGCTTCAACCCAAGAACACATTATTATCCAAGATATCAAAGAAGATCTTGTCATCTTAAAAAATGGCAGCATGTGTTTAGTTTTAGAAACATCAGCTGTTAATTTTGGCCTTTTATCTGAAAACGAACAGCTTGCTATAATTGGCGCTTTTGCGAGCTTTTTAAACTCGCTATCTTTTCCAATCCAGCTAGTTATTAAGTCAAAAAGATTAGATATTTCATCTTATTTACACCTTTTATCTGAGGCTCAAAAAAAACAGACTAACCCACTACTTAATCAAATAATGAGCCGCTACCGCAGTTTTGTCGAAAAAACAGTTAAGGAAAATGAGGTTTTAGATAAAAAGTTTTATGTGGTCATCTCAGTCTCTTATTTAGAGCTAGGGATAACTAAAGATATTGAAGGTCATTTTAAAAAAGCGCTGACTATACTACTACCCAGAAGAGACCATATTATCCGTCAGCTAAACCGAGTTAGCCTAAGAATCACCCAGCTTAATACAAAACAGTTAATTAAGTTATTTTATGAAATCTATAACCCACCAAAAGAAACTACCCCTGTGACTCAAGAAGAAGTTATTCCAGCAAAGCCTATTCAAAACATCCCTAAAGTACCTCAACCAACTGCTCCCCAACCAATTCCTACACAACAAAGGGTTCCCCAACCAGCCCAAAGTAACTTAACTTCTGAGCCCAGAATAGCTAATAGCGGTTCACCATTTATTGTTGAAGAGCTGCCAGACGACTATAGTACTATATGAAACTACCTATACATTTACCATTACCATTTAAGCATTCTCCTAAACAAGAAGTCACTAGTACCAACCAGCTTAGTCTAGATAACGTCCTAGCTCCTGAAGAGATTGAAATTGATTTTTTTCATCTGCGGATAAATCAGATGTATTACCGCTCCTTTTTTGTCTCAGGCTATCCTCGTTATGTTGGCTCTAACTGGTTTGAACCGCTAATCTCTTTTGATCACTCTTTAGATATTTCAATGTATATCTACCCTTCTGGCTCAAAAACAATTTTAGATAACTTAAAGCGAAAGATCGCTGAGATGGAAGCAACTATCCAAGTGGATTTAGAAAGAGGCAGAGCAATTGACCCTTCGGTTCAAGTAGCGCTTGATGATGCGCTGGAACTCCAAGAGCAATTAGCTAAAGGGGCGGAGAGGTTTTTCAATTTAGGTCTTTATATCACTATTCCAACTTCAGATACGGAAAAACTAGAGAACGCTTCTAAGTTGCTTCAGTCTACTTTAGCCTCACTATCAATAACTGCTCGGACAACCACCCTAGAGATGGAAAACGCTTTTAAAAGCACGCTACCTTTAGCTCAAGATTATCTATCCTTAACTCATAATATGGATACTACCTCTTTGGCTACCACTTTTCCCTTTACTTCCTCTGAATTAACCGCTAATGAGGGAATTTTGTATGGAATTAATGAACATAACGACTCATTAATTATTTTTGATAGGTTTTCCTTAGAGAACGCGAACAGCGTTATATTTGCCAAATCAGGAGCCGGAAAATCCTATTTAGTAAAACTTGAAGCTCTAAGAAGTTTAATGTTTGGGGTGGATGTGATTGTAATTGATCCTGAACAGGAGTATCAAAGATTAGCTGAAGCTGTGGGAGGCGATTATATTAATTTTTCCTCAGATTCACCTATAAAGATAAACCCTTTTGATCTATCTTTAACTAAAGATAGTAATGAAAATGAGTTAGGCAGAAAAATTCTCTCTTTAACTGGCTTTTTAAAGCTAGTTTTAGGGGAACTAAATTCAGGTCAAGCTGCTATTTTAGATAGAGCAATATCTTCAACTTATAAATTAAAAGGGATCACCCAGGATCCTAAAACCCAAGGCTTTACTCCCCCCTTAATGGAGGATCTTTATAAGGTCCTATCAGGGATGGAAGAGGAGCAAGCTAGAGATTTAGCTTTTAGGTTAGAGAGGTTTATTAAAGGCTCTTTGGCTGGGATTTTTTCTGCTCAATCAAACTTACATTTAAATAACTCATTAACAGTTTTTTCAGTCAGAGATTTAGCAGATCAGTTAAGACCGCTGGCAATTTATCTAATTCTGGAATATATCTGGACTAAGATTAGAACTAATATTAAAAGGCGGATTCTAGTGGTAGATGAAGCTTGGTATATGATGCAAAACAAAGATTCTGCTGAGTTTTTGGTAGGCATGGCCAAAAGATCAAGAAAATATTACTTAGGAGTCACCACTATTACTCAAGATGTTGAAGATTTTCTAGCTGGAGAGCATGGAAAAGAGATTATCTCTAATTCTTCAATTCAGATCTTACTTAAACAAAGTCCTGCCTCAATTGAAAAAATTGGCCAAGTGTTTAATCTTTCTGAGGGAGAGAAAAGGTTATTACTTTCTGCAGGAGTTGGACAAGGACTGTTTTTTGCCGGACCGACTCATGTTGCTATATCAGTTGTGGCCTCACCAGAAGAACATATACTAATCACTACTAACCCTGCTGAGCTGGAAGCAATGCAAAAAGGCATAAGTAATTAGTTTTTTTTTCATAGTTTATGGTTCATAATGGTAGAACAAAAAACCATTAACAATCAACTATCTACAATTTACCATATACAATATACTTAGTATATGGCTGCCCCAACTTTTACACCGATAAGCACCAGAATTTTAAAAGACGCGCTTGATTTAATCCGTTTATATAACACTAATTCTAAATTTAAAAGTGGCTTTGACAGCGCACTTGAACATTTTAACTCCTCAAGTATTATTTTTAACAGGCGGCCACTAAAAACTTATCTTTACGCGCTGTCAAATGCGTTAGTAGACTCTCCTTATTATCAAAGGATTTACCGCTTAACTTCAAAACCTAAAGAATTAAAGGATTTTTTAGAAGATTTTTACAAAAATCGAGATTACTCAAAATTATCTCAAGAAATCTTAACCCATCATGGACAAATTTTTACACCAGAGCAGCAAGAAGAGCTAGAAAAGGTGGAAGGTTTACCTGAGAGTGAAGAAAATAATAAAAAAGTTTTAGAGAAACATAAAGAGATCTTAGCTGAAAAAGAACCTGAGACAGAAGAAGAGTTAAAGAAAGCACCTCGCCAAAGTTTTTTAACCTTACCTGTTGCAATTGATGCTGAAAAAAGCTTGGGTAAAAAAATTGAATTAGGTGGAAATGTAGACATTAGCTCAAAAATTTATAAAGATACAGCTGACTTGCTAAAAAACCCAGCAAAACTTAATAGCCACACTTTAGCTTTTTTTAGAAGCAGGCCAGTAATGATTTATTTGCGGCTGTTAGCAAAATTTGCACCTACCCGCCGGTTGGAGATTGAGAAAATTATCAGGTCAAAAGAC
>CAZMNS010000061.1:0-1895 GCA_964567705.1 uncultured Gammaproteobacteria bacterium
GGCTTATGAGAAAATTGCTGGGAGCCCTTGGTTTTATAAGGGTTGGTATAAAGATCGAACTGGTGCTAGCTGTGGCAAGTCACACCCATGGTTGACCTCAGAGCAGATGACAGATATTTTAAACGCTCGAATAGTTTTAGATGGAGGTTCAGAAACAGACCGGGTGTCACCAATTGATACTTCTTGTTGGTCGGGTAATCCATTTTCTATAGAAGAGATGCGGGCTAAAGCTAACTCATTAGGAGGGGCAGTCACTTCAGTCTCATCCGCCGCGGTAGTTTATTCTGAAAGTGGCAGCACCTCCGCTGTTAGCTTTTCTACTAATAAAGGAACAGTTGAGATCTCAGGAGCTAAATTTAAAGAGGCGTTTAACTTAAGAGCTCCTGGTTACGTCTCCATCAAATCACCCCTTTTTAATATTGAAAAGAAGTAATATTTGACAATTAGGTGTAAAATATCAAGTTATATCCAGTATTAGAAGATGGAGAAAGTCGTTTACCTACTCATGTGGTCGCATGGGCCAATGCTAATTCAGTAGATACAGAGGTTCTTTTGAGAACGCAAGTAAGAGCAAGTAGAAGAGGTACACCTCAAGATCTATCTATAGGAGATTATTCAGCTATCTTACCCGATACTCCAGGGTCAACAGGGGCTTTACAGGAGCGAATAGAAGACACAAGCGGAGTAAACGGTGTTATTGCTGGGATGAGAAGGCTAATAGAAGAATAATAGTTTGCTCCTGCTAAACCTCCTATGTTAGAATCGCCTCAGGATGGATTTTAGGATATTCCCTGATTTTTTTGATCGGCCTGAGCGAATCAGATTTGTTGAGCAAGAGAGCGATGAGATTATTGAATTAGTTTTGCGGCGGCACTTTATTACAAATATTCCCTGGATTTTTATATCTTTAGTTTTATTTTTACTACCACTTTTGATACCTAACTTTTTTGGATCAATTGGTTTGAATCTGTTAACAGTTCCTGCTTCAGTTATCTTAGGAGCTTTAATTATCTGGTATTTACTAATTATCTCTTATGTTATTGAGAGCTTTTTACACTGGTACTTTAATATTTATATAGTTACCAATAAACATTTAGTAGATATAAATTTTTACTCTTTAGTAAATAGAGATATTACTGAGGCTAGGTTAGAAGATATCCAGTCCCCCCCCTCTAGAATTAAAGGTATTTTTGGGTCACTTTTTAATTTTGGGGATATTGTTATTGAAACAGCAGCAACGCATCTTAGAATCCAGTTTGATTCAATACCAAAACCAGACTTGGTAGTAGATAGGATTCAAGATTTGCAGCATTTAAAAGAGTTTACTCCAGGAGGCATAAATGCTGGTTGACGCTCCAGTCTTGAGTACAAATTTAACTGAACTTGTATTTTTAGTGGTTAAAATTGGTTTTGTATTATTGGCGATACTTTATTTTATTTTTAGTTTAATTGTGATCCGTCAAATAAACCTTATGACTGAAACAGTTGTTACTGAAGCTGCAGCAATTTTAAGAGCCTTTGGGATTTTACACGCTGGTTTAAGTTTGGGGATTGTGGTTTTATTGGTTAGTTTATTATGACTGAGGTAAAATTTTCTAAAGCAATCGCTTTAAATAGCGACCTGGTTACTGCTCAAGCCTTTATCTATCCAACAGCCAGCCTTAATCTGGCAGTCTTAATTTTTGCCTCCGGGGATGATATCTTTACCAAAGTAAGACAAGAAGTAGCTGATGAATCTGAGCAGTTTTTTATAAGTAGCGAGCCTATTCCTGGAAGGTTAAGTAAACTAAGTCAATCATTAAAGCAAAAATTGCAAGGAGCAGAAGTAGTTAAATCTTTAACTTTAAGCTGGCAGGAAAATGTTTTATATCTAAACTGGGAAGGCTCTCATAAAG
>CAZMNS010000061.1:1905-5054 GCA_964567705.1 uncultured Gammaproteobacteria bacterium
CTTACTCCTGAGGTCCAGTCTGAGCAGCAATTAATTTCCGGACATATTAGAGAAGGAGACAAACTACTTTTTCTTACTGGCACACTGAGTAGCCTTTTAAGTATATCTTTTGGGGATAAGTATTTAGAAAAAATAACTAGTTTAATAAATAGTGATCTTGAGGAGTTTGAAGATGTGGTTAACGTTTTATTAAGTGATAGTCAAACTGCTGAGGCTGTCGCCGCAATTTTAATTAATTTTCCTAGGGCTAAAGTGGAAGAAGAAGCTATAGAAGAGGTAACTCTTAAACCCGCTAACTTAAATCCTCCTCTAAAAATCCCTTTTAAAAAACCAAAATTAAAATATCTCTTGGTAGGGATAGCCTTATTAGTTATTTTAGGATCAGTAGGAGTTTTTATTAAGTCAGATCCACTAAATCTAAAAAAAGACCCACTTCAAACAGAACAAACAACTTTGAATGTTGGCTCCTCTAACGAAATTAAAGACTGGCCGCTTTATTTAAATCTGGAACTAATTAAAGAAGGATTTTCTAGTAAAAGGATTTCCTTTTCTGTTGGTAAATTATTGCTTTTGGATGAAACTAAAAAAACTTTAGTTTTAGTGGATCTATCTCAAAAAACGAACCAAATTTTAGCAGGTCAAGATCAGTTAGGGGATGCTAAGTTAGCTTCTTTAAACGGAGATTTTGGGTTTATCTTTTCAGATAAAGAAGTATTGCGGGTTGATATTAATAGTCAGAAAACAACAGTTGCCGTTGCCCCGGATGAGTGGGGAGAGATAGTTGATATTTTTGGGTTTGCTAGTAATATCTATCTTCTAGATAAATCAAACAATCAGATCTGGAAATATTTACCAATAGAGGGTGGTTATTCAGACAAAAACAGCTACCTTAAAGAAAGAATAGATTTAAGTAACGCTTCAAGGATGTTAATAGATGCCTCAATTTGGGTTTTAAAACAAAATGAAATATTAAAATTTACCCAAGGAGTGAGTGATAATTTTTCAGTCTCTGGATTAGATGTGCCCATAGCTAACATCTCTTTATTTTATGTTGATGACACATCTGACAATTTATATGTAATTGATTCTACAACAGGAAGATTGATTGTGTTAACTAAAACAGGGCAGTTTATAAAGGAGTATTCAGGGGAAAAGTTTAAGAGTGCAGATGATTTTATAGTAGAGGAGGGAAAAAAGGTTTATCTGTTGGAAAACAACAATATCTATTCTTTCGAATTGAAGTAAGACCTCCTTTTTGATACGCTTGCCGTATGCGTATCATAAACAAAAAAGCCAAACATAACTATCATATTTTGGATACTTTTGAGGCTGGAGTGGTTTTAACAGGAGCAGAAGTAAAATCTGTTAGGTTAGGGAGAGTAGATTTAAACCAATCATACGCTAAGATTTTAAATAGTGAAGTATTTTTAATCAATGCCTACATTTATCCTTTTTCTGGAGTCACAAGTAAGGATTATGAGGCGAATAGAACTAGAAAACTCCTGCTACATAAAAATCAGATTAATACTTTAATAGGTAAAGTCTCAGCTAAAGCTATTAGTCTAGTGCCGTTAAGCCTCTATGTAACTCGTAACTTAATTAAGTTAGAGCTTGGGTTGGGAGCTTCAAAGAAGAAGTATGATAAGAAAAAAGCCTTAAAAGAGAAGGATGAAAAAAGAAAGTTAGAACAAGAGTTAAGAGCTGCAAAAAATGAATTAAGAAGAAGATAAACTTGAACTTTGAGGCTAGATGTGGTAATATACTAGATACGGGGACGAATTGATTCGACGAAATAGTACTTTGAAAACTGCAAGCCGCTAATTCAAACTTAAGCGTAAAATATGTTTGAAAAATTAATCGGCGCTAAAAACTCCGATGCTCAAAGCCCACGCGGTTTCGCGTTTGCTTAAGCTGCTTTAGAAAGTTCTCTTCTTTACGGAGCTTCTAAGGTATATACAAAGTAGAGATGCAAAATTAAAGGTGTTGGTTGATCCTTTAGTTTTAAAGATAATTCAATCAAATATTAGTTTTCCAGCCAGTAGGTTACAACTAATATTTAAAAATATACTGGCTAAGCTTGTAGAAGTTTTTTAAGTTATATTTTGGACCCGATTTCAACATCGGCGTCTCCACCAGAAAAATCCCAGCCTAATGCTGGGATTTTTGTTGATTTGTGGTTAGTAAATAGTTCATAGAAAAGTTTTTGTGTTGTACTATGAACAATGAACTATTGACTATGAACCTTCTTGATATATTTTTCCCTAAAAAATGTGTTGGGTGTACTAGAGTAGGGAGTTACTTTTGCCTTGAGTGTAAAAATAAGATTAAACAAACAGAGTTAGTTTGTCCTTTTTGCGAAAGACCGTCTTTAGGAGGTCTAACTCACCCAATTTGTAAAAGAAAGTTGGGTTTAGATGGTTTATGGAGTTTAGGAATTTATCAGGACCCTTTAAAAAAAGCAATCCAAAAAATTAAATACCGCTATATTAGTGAACTGAGTGAAATATTAATAAATATCTTGATAGATTATTGGTTAAAATATCAGCCAATAATTTTAGAAACTATAAAAAAAGACCAAGGAAAATCTTGGGGAATAGTTGCTGTTCCTTTGCATTGGAAAAGAGAGAATTGGCGGGGTTTTAATCAATCAGAACTGCTTGGACAAAGTTTATCCAAAAAGCTAGGTTTAGATTATTTAGACTACCTAAAACGCACTCGGCAAACAAAGCCTCAGGTAGGCTTAAAAAGCCAACAAAGAAAAGAAAATGTAAAGGGCGCTTTTATTCTTGCTACAAACCAAAAGCTGCAAACTAAAAACCTAATCTTAATAGATGATGTTTGGACAACAGGGTCTACTTTAAAAGAATGTTCTAAAGTGTTAAAAAAAGGAGGAGCAAAAAAAGTCTGGGCCTTAACTTTAGCAAGATAAATAAATGCTATTTTTTATAAACCCTCGTCCCACACATAAGGAAGTAGCTCTTTGAGCTTTACTGTTTTATTCTTATTTACTATTACGTTAGTGTTTAAATTCTCTTCATTTATTTGGTACATAAACTCTCGACACCTACCACAAGGAGGAAGAACAACACCACCTTCAGCAACTGCCACAATCTGCTCAATTTTAAATTCTTGATTTGTAACCATAGCTG
>CAZMNS010000062.1:0-4899 GCA_964567705.1 uncultured Gammaproteobacteria bacterium
TTTCTAATACTGCTTGCGCAGGAATAGTAAACTGTGAATTAATGGGCAAAGGGGCTAATTTTTTGCCATCTTCTTCCAACCTGAACAAATCCCCATAATTTATCTGTTTAGCAGATGAAGAGGCATTTTCAGGCTCTGTAAATAATACTAAAAACATCTTTCCTTCTGGGGCATTACTGTTTCTTTGCGCTAACCTAATATTACTGGCTAAATGAGCTTGATTGACATTAATTTTTACTCCTTCTATTTCTTGAGTTTGATAAATATTAGTTTCCACAAGACCTTTTTTAAATCCACCTTGCCCTACAATAAACCCCAACAGAAAAACAAATATTATAAGCAGCACAACAAAAGGAAATCTTAGTTTTAAGTTAGCTAAAGATTGTATTGTTTGTCTTGAAACTTTAGGTTTTGCCATCAGTAATCTAATTGTAGCTAAAATTTGATTCATCAGGAAGAGCTATTGAAGATTAGAAAAAGATCTTTTTTTAATTACTTTTAAAACTCTATTTCTTTGCCAAAAGGCAACTGAGATCAAAACAGGAAGTAAGCCTAAAAGCAGCATCCAGGTTTTAAAGGCGTCAGCAAAATTAGAATTTGATCCAAATGCTTGGTCAATTGCTTGACCAGCTGGTGCGTCCTTTTCTTCAAAAAAGGCTAATACTTGTCCAGCTGATGAATTACTGCCACCAAAGTTACTGGCAGCAAATGAGACAAAACTAGTTTGAATTGGGCCGCTATTACTTTCAGCAACTGCATTTTGAGTTTGAGTGTTTAAGTTATTTGAGCCAGTTGAGCTACCCCCACCTGAAGAACCTGTTCCACCTTGAGGTGCTTGAGCAGCGTTATTATCAGAATATTGTGGAATAGGAGCGTCTGCTTCTGAATCCAAAATATCTCCAGTCCATGATCCAAAAATATTAACCACAGTTAGTAAGACTGATGGAGCAATGATATTAGTATTAAGGAAGTTCAGGGCATTAATCCAAACATTGGCATCTCCAGTAATCACTGTTCCATTTCCAGTGTTCCTATCTGCCTCATTATTACCTGTTAGAGCCAGGGCATTAACGTTGTTGATAATTGTTCCGTCATTATTATTGGTAATATTAACATCACTATTTAAAGAAACATCAGCATTATTTTCTGACAAAGATCCTGTTAGCTCATTACTGGCGCCAGTTCCACCAGCTCCATAAGAGTAAGATCCCTCAGTATTTAAATCATCCAGATCCATTACTAGCTGAGTTGAACCAGAATAAAGCGGCATTAAAACTGGGATCCAAGTTCCCATATTATTAACTAATATTAGCCACCATGGAGTATCTGAAACCACATTAGTATTAGCATAGGTTGCTAAATTAGCTTCTGCACCTGCTTGACCAGACTGGACAAAACCGTTTAAGGTATTATCGTCGGCGCTATTGCCTCCAGTCTCAGAAGTAACATCAAAATCATTAATTACATTGCCAAGGTTGTTATTATCTAAATTAAAGTTAGAGTCTAGTGTGATATCAGAGTTGTTGGTTGAGACAGAACCAGTAAACTCATTAGTAGCCGAGAATCCGCCTGAAGCCAGGTTATTGCCAGAATCTGCATATTGAGGAAGGATTAAGTTGCCGTTCCAGTCACCATAAACATTAATTACCCCTAAGTAAAACTCATTGGTAAAGATATTAGTGTTAAGAAAATTAATTAAATTAGCAATAATATCTGCATCCCCAGTTTCAATATAAGATGAGCCAGTATTATCTGAGGCGCTGTTATTTCCAGAAATTGCTGCCAGATCTAAATCATTAAGTAAATCTCCATTATTATTATTGGTAATATCAACAGTTAGTGAACCCATTACTTCTGAGATATTGTCTGAGTTAAAACCAGTGGTATTATTAGAAGCATTCGCGTTCCCACTTGAGATGTGGGAAGGTAAATTAAGCAAGTTGCCACCGGCTAAATTAATATTTTGGTTATAACTGCCATAGATATCCTGGTAGAGAATGTTAATGGCATCGGTTCCAAAAATATTTGTGTTAGCCAGATTAAACAGGGTAGACAAAACTGAGGCATTACCAGTGGTAATAGAAGCATTTCCAGTATTATCTGAGGCGCTGTTATTTCCAGAGGTTGCAAAAGAGTGAATTAAATTATCAACATCAACTCCATTTTGGTTTAAAACGCTAATAATTCTATCTAACTCAGCTGAGGAGGTGTTTGTTGAATTAGAACCAGTCCTCCAATTTAGAGCCTCACCATTCCAAAAGTTAGTCCAATCCCCATCACCTGTCCAATAATTAGTATTAACTACATTTTGAGTGCTCTGGGTAGTACTTGCGTTACCAGTATAAATTCCAGCGTTACCAGTATTATCTGAGGCAATATTCTCTCCAGTAGAGGAACCGGTGTTAGAAGTGTTATTAACATCTGCAGTATTAATATTAGTTAAATTATCTGTTTGAGCAGTGTCGGTTGTGGCGGTATTAGTTGATGCTGATCCTGTATTAGAATTTGCAGCCCTAGATTGCCAATCTCCCTCTCCTGTCCAGGTTGTCCAGGGCATTGGTTCATAATAATTAGTATTAACTGTGGTTTGAGTACCTGATGTGGTGGTTGCTCCAGATGTATCAATAGTAGCATCTCCAGTATTGTCAGTTGAGGTGTTTGAACCTGAATCAGAGCCACCTGTTGTGGTGTTATTAACAGAAGCATCATTATTATTAGTGGTGTCGGCAGTATCAGTTGTGGTAGTGGTGGAGGTGTTATCTGAGGTTGATCCGGTATTTGAATTTTGCGCAGTGGTTTCTGAAGAGGGTGAAGGAGATGCTTCCTGGGCTAGCACTAAAGAAGCTGGTCCCCAAAAGACCAGATTAAATACTAATAATAGGGTAGTTAATTTAATAAATAGTTTGTTCATTTCTTTCATAAATCTTACTTTTCTTTTCCCTAGAACCTGGCTTCTAACAGATTCTAGGGTTAGAAAGTTCACTAAACAGTGTTATCGTTTAGTTCTGTTGAGAAATCCCACTCAGAGTCAACATCTCCTGTTGTAACATCACCGTCGCCGGTATTGTCATCAGCTGAGTTGTCTCCAGTATCAAAATCTCCATCAACATCGTTGTCAACATCTCCGTCGTTGTCATTATCAACATCAACATCGTTGTCAACATCAAAGTCAGCATCGTTGGTAGATCCTGAGCCGGTCATCTCATTTGTGGCGTCAACGTCTACCTCTGATGTAGAAACACCAGATGTGTCGTTGAAATTAACATTAGTTGTTAAGCTTCCTTCAACATCAACATCACCTGAATTAACAGTACCGTCGCCGGTATTGTCATCAGCTGAGTTGTCTCCAGTATCAGCATCAACATCAATGTCATTATCAACATCAGCATCATTGTCATTATCAATGTCAACGTCATTGTCAACATCTAATGAGGCATCATTATCAGAACTTGAACCTGTCTCGGAGTTGCTAACAGTTGCGTCAATATCTCCCCAAACACCACCTAGATCAGTCAGGTTTTCATTGCCAGTGGTGTCAATACTGCCACCCATATCGATGTCTGCATCACCTGAATCAACGCTACCATCTCCGGTATTGTCATCAGCTGAGTTTCCACCTGTGTCAGCATCAACATCTACATCATTGTCTACATCCATGTCATTATCGTTGTCGATATCTAAATCGTTGTCGATATCAACGGAAGCGTCGTTATCAGATCCTGATCCGGTCATCTCATTAGAGACATCCACATCTAAGTCTGATCCACCTTCTAAGCTTGTATCGTTGAAATTAACATCAGTTGTTAAATCGAGTGATACATCTGCATCACCTGAATCAACGCTACCATCTCCGGTATTATCATCAGCTGAGTTATCTCCAGTGTCTGAGTCAATATCTACATCGTTATCAACATCAGCATCATTGTCATTGTCAATATCTACATCGTTATCAACATCAACAGTTGCATCGTTATCAGAGCCTGAACCAGTGGTGTCATTTGAGGCCACAATTGGATCATCACCCATAGAGATATCAGTGACATTGGAATTTCCTGAAGTGCTAACTGTAACATCAGCATCAGCATCACCTGAATTAACAGTACCGTCGCCGGTATTGTCATCAGCTGAGTTATCTCCAGTGTCTGAGTCAACATCTACATCATTGTCAACATCCAAATCATTGTCATTATCTACATCAACATCATTATCTACATCAACATCAGCATCATTAGTGGAACCCGATCCAGTATTAGAATTGCTGGCTTCGACTGATTGTGATCCACCAGATGATAGGTTGGTTGTGTTGGTGTTGGCAGAAGTTGTTAGGTTGGCTGTTGAATCAGCATCACCTGAATTAACAGTACCGTCGCCAGTATTATCATCAGCGCTATTACCACCAGATGAACTGGTTAAACTAATAGTGTTGGTAACATCTGCGGTGTTGGTATTGTCAACTGTTGTTGAACTAGATGTGGTAACAGAAGCAGTGTTCGTTGAGCCTGAACCAGTGTTAGTATTTGAAGCTTCTCCTTCAAGAGCTAAAACTGGGGTGGCTGCATAAAGTAAAACAGCAGCTCCCATCATTAATGCAGCTAAATTTTTTCTTAATTTTTCATCCATTATTTTTGTTTCACCTCCCCCTTCTAAAAGTTCCCATTCTCTTAAATTAAGAAGCCAATTTTAGAGTTGAGCCCGTTTTTTTAACCGCCTAGGCGGAAGCTTAAAAAAACGGAGGCCGTCTTACCTTTTAAACTTAGTGCATAAGATGAGCCGTGTATACACGTCTCTCTTTTGCCAAGCAAAAGATAAGATAGCCTCCGTTGGCGGTCAGTCTATCTTGTAACTTACATTTAGCCAGTATGAGTAATACCCCAATTGGCATTCTTTGCCAATATAATT
>CAZMNS010000063.1:0-473 GCA_964567705.1 uncultured Gammaproteobacteria bacterium
TTTGGCGATCTTTTCCTCTCGGGTCATCTTGAACCTCCTGAAGTTTTCACCTATAAGTTAAGACCTTACTTTGAACCCTTAAAAGTTGGAGGCAGAGAATATTTAGGTCCAGGGGGTGCCCAAATGCCGGTACTACTGGTTGATCTTTTACTATGGGGGAGTGATTGTGTCGATTCCACCTATCGAGATTATGTGGAAGAAAACATAATTTATACCACAGAAGGATACAGAAGATTAGCGGATGAAGTAATGGGTCAACCCTCACTTGTTACTCTCATTTCTAAAGGGCTGGGTAATCGGGAGAAAACTCATCAAGACGGCCAATCTTTAGGGGTCTTGATCTCTCTTTTTAACCGAATGATAGCTTTTAGATCACCTCATTTAGTGGTTGCAAAACAGAATTTTCAACTAAGGAACAATGGTGATGTCGGAAGTGGAGGGTATAATCCCCAAATTCTAGAGTACTTGATCGA
>CAZMNS010000063.1:483-3459 GCA_964567705.1 uncultured Gammaproteobacteria bacterium
AAATATGCAAGTACAAATTACAGAAGAAAACAAAAAAAAGGATTTTCAACCATTTAAAGTCGGAACAGTTTTTAATCCTCTCTCCGAACCACCTCGAAAAGTAACTCGGAGATACGCGAATGTTAGATTGAAATACCCTTCTAGGTTAGAAGCAATGGCAATTGATCCAAGTAAAATTGCCATTAACGACAACCTCCGTTATACACCAGGACAAATTGATTTTTGTGTCAGGATATATAAGACAATAACAATAGCAAAAATAAGAAAATCTACTAAAGTCGTTGTTTCTAATAATTCACCCCGTAAAACTTTAATTCAACACGCGGCCATAATTATGAGAAAAGCACTAGGAATCAATGAGGGGTTAAAGATTGACGTTAAAGAGGAGGTTAGCCTGAGACATTGTGGTTTTGGCTCAAGCAGTGGACTTATCGCCAGTGTGGCTTGCGCTATTAACGAGCTTTATGGTAGTCCAATCTCTGATAGGGCTTTAGTCAAGTACCTAGCTCAGAATCATGGTGAGGAGATTGATGGAAGTAAGAATTTTATAAACCCAGTTCAATGCATCGGAGGGTCAGCTGCCTGCGGAACATATCATGGAGGACTTGTTATCTTAGCAGGGGAGAGCATGGTCGTTAAGACTATGAAGATATCTCCCGACTATGACGTTGTCGTTGGTGTACCCTCAGATTTTACCTATCCTGATTCGAAATATTTGATGGATATGGAAATAAAAAATCTACCTAAATTTTTAAAAACTGGCAAGAAATATGGTTCAATTATTGCTTACAGATTATTTCACGAAGTCCTTCCTGAACTAGAGGTTGGGAAAATTCAGGCCTTAGGGGATCTGATTTTTGATTACCGATTTAAGATGGGTAGTATCGGAAATTGTTCTTTTGTTTACCCTCCGCTTATTCAACTTACAGACTCCTTAGCATTTTTAAAAGAACAAGGTATTGCCGAGGTTTTGACTATTTCCTCTGTTGGCCCCGGTGTATTTGTTCTGACTAAGCAAGCTAATATTTGTGAGGAGGCTTTTAAAGAGAGGGGTATGAACACTATAAGAACTAAAATTCATAATTCAAGATATAAAGTTCTGGAAAAGGGATAATAATGACAGGCTCTCTAGATAGAAATTTTTGGAATGATCAAGAAATAGTCCAATACTTTTCTGATAAACCAGCAGATCTCAGAGTTGCAAGCCGGTTAATGAGATTAAAAAAGAAGTTGGGTTTAAAAGCCCTAGATTTAGGATGTGGGAGTGGTAGACATACTCAGTTACTACTGGCACTGAGCTTCTCTACCTATGCGTGTGATGTAAATTCAGCCATGATTGAGGCTACTAGGAAAAGAATAGAACATCTCCTTAGCCCGAAATTAATTAAGAGAAATATAGTGTTTGGAAGCATTACATGTATTCCATTTCCTTCTAATTTTTTTGATTTGGTTGTTACAACAGGCGTACTTCATCAGGCTGCATCTTTAGAAGAGTATAAACATGCTATCAAAGAATTATCAAGAGTGACTAAACTAAAGGCTGTTTTATGTCTAAACATTTTTACTAATAAAGTTATGGATGATACTTATAGAAAAGTTAAAGGTGAGAAATATACTGTTATAACTAAAGAGGGATTATTTATGACTCTTCTACCCAAAGAGCTATTCATTCAGATGATGTACGAACAAGGTTTTAGGTTGGAGGAAGAATTAGCAGAAGATATTAAGCAGGAGAATACTGGTCCCAGAGCTGTTTTTCGAGCAAATTTTATTAAAGGATGATTTTTTTAATTGGCCATCGAGCAGCGGGGAAGACTTCTGTTGCAAGATATTTAGTAAGTGATTTTAATTTCTTCCATGCTGAGACAGGAGAGATTATTCGCTCTCATAAGAAAAGTACTGACCCAAATTTAGCAATGCCTGATTGGGTTTCATATATAGAAGCTAATTTTGGTTTACGCTATTTAGATGAAGTAATTAGGCGAAATATTGAATTCTCTATCAGAGAGACACAGGGTATTGGAGGCTTTCAAGAATTAATAGTCTCTGGAAACAGGTCTCTAAGTGGCACTGAATATTTAGGGCAGACACTACCAGAAGATTTGACTGGTAAAAGAAGACTGATTGTAGCCATAGAATCTCCGTCCACAGTTTTATACGAAAGATTCATCAGCAGAAATCGAGAAGAAGATGAAAGAATGAGCAGAGTAGATTTTGAAGAAACGGTTATAAGAAAGGAATTAGAGAGTGGTTTAGGTGAGTTGTTAGAGCGGGCCGATTACAAAATTGTAAATGATACAAATAGCCAGGAAGTTTTACGGACTAGAGTAGACGAGCTGTTCAGAGGAGAGTTAGGATATCGAAAAGTTGAGGCGAGAATATGATAAAGAAATATAGCCAAATACATAAATTTTATTTTGATCAACCCGATATTTGGGAAAAATTACGTATTCATAGTCTAAGTGGAGAAATTAGTTTTATAAAACACTTTTTTCCTAGAGGTAATGAAAAGATTTTGGATGTAGGCTGTGGTTCAGGATTGCATTGTGGTGGTTTATCAAAACTAGGTTATAAGATGTATGGGGTTGATTTAAACCCAGCTATGATTAAATTTGCTCAAAGCCATTATCAAACCAGTCAATTTTATATAGGAGACATGAGAAATCTTGATATTCTGGGCTTTCAGACTAAATTTAAGGGAGTCATTTGTCTTTGTACTACTTTTACATACAACCTTACTAATCGGGAGGTAGATCAAGTTCTAAGTCAATTTTATACTCATTTGAGAAAAGGAGGGGTATTGATAATTGAGGTATTTAATCCCATTAGTTTTCTGCAAAAAATAAAACTTAAGAATTCCTTTTTTCTAGAGGATCCTAATGCTTATTCTAAGTTAGGTTTTAAAATAGAAGTTAAGCATGAAGTAGATGAATCAGCTCAAACAGTTAAAGAGGCTAAGAGAATTTATGATTCTAG
>CAZMNS010000063.1:3469-4763 GCA_964567705.1 uncultured Gammaproteobacteria bacterium
TTTTCCACAAGAGATTATTTATTTTCTTGATAAGAATGGTTTTAAAACCTTAGGGCAATGGGGACGCTATAATCTTAAATATGAAAATTTAGATAGAACTAGAATGATAACTGTTGCAGAAAAAGTTTAGTTTTCAGATAAAAATTTTGCGATATCTTTGTAATTTTTGTTCCATACATCTAGTCTTTGTTCCTCTGGGTATTCTGTAAAAGCTCTTTCTTCACGTTTTAAGCAAAGGACCCCATTCCAACCGCCACCTCTTGGATCTTTGACTATCTCCTTGAGTTTTATATGAATAGGTACCTGATAAACAAACTCTTTAGTGAATCCTGATGGCTCGGCATAAACTGCAGCCAGTTCAAAATAACCAGATCTATCAGCTTGATCTTTAAGAAGTTTGAGAAGTTTGTCTGCCGGTATTTTCTTTTCTATGAAAGAAGTATAAGGCCCAGGTATCCCTAAAGAACTAATATAGAGGCTATGGTCCTCTCTGATAGTTGGTTTATTTAGATCCTGAGCTGTTTTAAGTGCAGTATATTTGGCGATTTCTAAACTAGTATCTGCCTGAATTTCTGGATAATCGTTATCTGTAGTCTCTAATTTTATACCTAGCTTATTGAATATTGACTGAGCACTCTTTATCTTACCCGGATTCTGAGTGATCAAAATAACTGAACTGGCTCTCATTAAATGTCTCCAGGTTCGATTGCAACAACTCTGATTCCAATTAAAGCTTGTTTGGTTTGAGCAACAGTCCATTCGTCTGCTGCTCTACCGACTATAGCTTGACCAATTGAACTTTTGTAAGATATCACAGTTGTATGTGGAGCGAGATCATGTATCCTATGCGCAGTAGCCACATCATCAGGCCCGAGTAAAGTAAAGATCTCTTCAGCATCATCAACGTCCAACCAAAGTCTTATCCTATTGCCTAAAAATATCCTATCTGTTTCTGACCTTGATTTGATTAGTAACACCCCATCTAAATTACCAATTAGAGATAATAGACCCCTTAAAACGTTCTTATGACTCTCCAGTGTTGCACTATCATGCATTTGAGCTCGTTGATGCCCCCCTTCTCCTTCTCTAGTAAGTTGCTCCAACTCAGCTTGAACTCTATCTCTCTCTGTCTTTAGATAATTAAGCGTTTTTTCTGCCATTACTCTTTCATAATCAGGAGGTAGTTTATCTGATTCCCAAAATTTGCGTTCAGCCATTTCATTTGGTACTATAGCATACTGAAAACCTAACAACAATTCTTTTAAAAAGCAGAAGCTGATCTACTTTTTAAGCT
>CAZMNS010000064.1:0-4716 GCA_964567705.1 uncultured Gammaproteobacteria bacterium
AGTATAACTGACTTGGGTTGATTTAGTCTCTACAGGCTGATTTGCCGTTGCAGAAGGCTTAACTTTTAAATAGTTAATTGATGAAGCGTAATCAGTTAAAGAAAAAATTCCACCTATTAAAGCCAGGGCGGACACAAAAACAATTACATATAGCTGTTTAGAGCTCATATTGCGATTATATCCCTTTCGGGTTTCTTTCACAATTGATCAAACTCACTCCTTTTTGCACCAGTTCCCTTAAAAACTCACTGCGTCTTGGAGAATGACAAACTTTACAAAAAGGTTTTTCACAAAAACTAACCTCCTGAGTTTGTAAAATTTTTAATATCTTTTGTTTAAATTGCTCCTGCAAACTTTGTACTTGATCTAAATCAAAATCCTCAAAAAAATTGTCTTCTTTTGAGTCTAACCAAAATCTTATTCTAAACCTAGCTTTCTTAAAATTTAAACTTTTAAGCTTATTTAAACAAAGAAGTATATACATCTTAGGCATCAGCTCCATATCAATATTTTCCTTACCTGATTCAGAATCTGCCCGATATTTATAATCCACAACTTCAGGGATATCATCTTTTCCCATCTCCAGCGCATCTGGCCCTCCCCAAAGCTTATATTTTTTACTATTCTCTTCATCTTCTATAATCCATTCACAAAACCCTGGATCTGCAAAAGATTCATTGATTTTTTGATTTAACTCCTGATAATAATTAGTAAAAATCTCTAAGGCTTTTTGGCAAAGCTTTTCGTCTAAAAAAGGCTCTATTGCAGAATAAAATGAGGGTGAACTTTGCGAGCTTACTTTATTAATCATCTTATTACAAGAAGCTTTAATTAGACCTAAAATATACTCCGGAGGCTTTCCATAAGATTTTGTTTTGTGAAATAATTTAAGTGTTTCATCAAGCAAACTACCTAAAGCCATATTATAATTACCTTCAGCTAATTCATACTTTTTTCCTAAACCAAAATGATGGAATACAAAAAACCTAAAAGAGCAATGGTCAAAATCATGAAAATCAGTTAAAGAAAAAGAGTATTTTCGATCTATTCCGTCCCCATAAGGCATAATCCATTATTACCATTTTTATTTATGTTAATCTACATATAATGCCTAAAATAGTTCATGGTATATGGTTCGTAGTTTTTAGTTTAGTATGCTTGTTGCTTGTACAATTATTCACTACCGACTATTCACTATTTACTACCCATGCACGAACAACACCTGAAGATATTATTAACTCAAAAAGAGCTAATTACGAATTAAAAGTAAGTAATTATTCCCAAACTAATAAACAGAAATTAGAAAATCTGTCTGTAAAAATTGCAAAGCTTAATCAAAAAAAGACTAAGCAGCTTGAAGAAGCAGTATTAATGCAAGGATTAATTTTAGATGAATATACAAGACGTATTAACTATCAAGAAGACGGAGGTAAAGATGGCATTCATAGAAATTTAGCTAAAGAGGTGGAAAACACACGCTATTGGATCACCTTTGCCCATGAGGCAGTTGCATATCAGGCTGGTAAAGTTTATATCATTAATTTATCTTCAGAGAAAAATATTAAAAATGATGCATTAGTAACCATTAATCAATTCCAATCTGATCTAAATTATGTTCGAAGTCAAGTTTTGAAATCGCAGCAACTACTAGAAAATATTATTGGAGTTAAAAATGAGCTTTAAGATTATAATTTTTATTACTATAATAGTTTCCATTTTAATTGGAGCGGTGATTGTTAAATTAATTAATTCCAAGTCTCAACCTAGCCTTACTTTAAATCAAGGGCTATCTACTGCTAAAAACCTCATTAATTACAACCCGCCATCTAAACCTTCCCCATCTCCAAAAATTTCAAAAGACTCTAATCTAGAGCTAGAAATCTCTAATCTTACACCTGAAGATTTCTCACCAGATTTTAATAGCCTGAGAAGCGAAATTAATGCTTGGTAGGCTTTAAGGATAAGTTGCTATCTTTTCTTGGTGTTCTTCTATAGTTTTACTGTAATGCGAGTTACCTGAGGAGTCATGATAATAGTAAAGGTAAGGGGAAGCTTCAGCGTTCGCAACGGCATTTAAAGAAGCAAGCGATGGGTTACAGATTGGTTCTGGAGGAAGACCGTTATTAAGGTAAGTATTATAAGGAGAGACAACTTTAGTATAATCTGCTTTAGAAATTGGTTTCCAGTATTTATCAATTTTGCCTGTAGTATTTAGAGTTTGGGTATCTTTAGCATACTGGACAGTTGAATCAACATCTAGCTTCATCCCAATCCTTAATCTATTTAAAAGCACTCCAGCCACCTCAGTTCTTACCTTTTCAGATCTACCTTCTCTTTCTACTAATGAGGCTAGAATTAACCCATCTTTAGGGGTTAACCCTTTTTGTTTAATTTTTGATTGCATATCAGGAGTATATTTTTTCTCAAAGTTATCCTTTAAAATTGTGGCTATATCTTCTGGGGAAGACTCAGGATTAAAAAGATATGTGTCAGGAAACATATAACCTTCTTCTGCTGCTTCTAAAAACTTAACTTTATCTATCCCTAGTTTCTGATTTAATTCATCTGCTATCTGTTCTATTCTCCAGCCTTCTATTAGAGTTACCCATTTATCTATTGATCCTTCTGATAGAACTTTTACTATCTCCCCCATGCTCATATTTGACGAAATTTTAAAATCTCCTGCTTCAATCAGTCCTTTTTGGCCAGTTAATTGTAAGAAGAGTTTAAAGGCCAAGGCAGAGCGAATAAAACCCTCACTCTCTAATCTATCAGCAATAGAACCTGTTCCTTCTCCTTTTTGTACAACAAAAGCTTTAATTTCACCACTTCGATCTAATGGAGATTGGAGATAGTTCCAAGAAATTATTCCACCAATTAGAAAAAATAGAAAAATCCCTCCTAAAATTATTAGTATTGGCATTTTAGACTTTTTTTTATACATAGCTATCTTGGTGAATCAAGGAAATTTTGTAAGATCAGGGCAGCTGAATAGGCATCATCTTGACGTCTTTTTTTTTGACTAATTCCCATCTCAAGCATTAACTCTTTTGATTTTTGTGTTGAAAGAGTTTCCTCAACTTCTAAAACTTCAACGTTTTTTCTTAACTCCTCAGCAAATCTTCTAGTAATTTCACCCGATTTACCCTCACTAATACCTATTATTACCTGATCAATCATCTCTTTGTCTATGATAGATTGGACCTTAGATAACGCCTCCGCTAGACTATTAGTTTGGACTATACTTAAAGGTCGAGCTAGCTCACCTTCTGATACAGCTAAACCCACCTTTTTTAGTCCATAATCTATACCTAAATAACGCATAATATTACTGACGCAGTCTTGCCAATACTACCAAACGCTTGGTATTAAATCCAGGCGGAACACAAGTCATTAAGCTTAAATATCTGCCTGATTTATCTGGAGGGTTTATAATTGATACTTCTTTGGGTTCAACAACCTTAATTCCTTCTATTATGTATTGGTATTTTTGTCCTAATACCTCAACCTCGATTAGATCACCCTTTTCTAATTTTGGTATCTTAGCAAAAATAGCTTTAAAATTACCCGGTCTATAAAATTGAGTTAAAGAGGAATGACCGCTGATAAAAACATTACCCTTTTCTCCAGGTAAAGCTGTTCCAGGAAGGTGGGCTAAGTTTTGCTCAAAATCATTACTTTCTACTTTAACTTTAACCCCTTTTAAATCTATCTTAGGAACAGTTAAAGTAAATTCACTGTAAGGCAGTAATTCTCTTTTATTAGAAGAGATTAGTGCAGGAAAATTACCAATATTTTCAACATATACTCCCAGTACTTCTGATTTATCTGTTGTAGGATTTATCAAAGATTGAGAATTAACTAAAAAAGTTGCTTCCCAAACTTTAAAAGCTAGATAAGGCATAGCTACTTGCACTAATACAAAAATGCCTACCCCTAATAAGCTTAAAGGGATAATTTTGGACAACATAGATTAATTATATAAGTTAAAAATGTAAAGTTAAAAGTTAGGTTACTTAGTAGTAACTTCGACTGTAATATTATTAGGAAGTATCGGCAATCTTTGCAGTATGGCAGGTAACGAAGGATTAATTTTTATCTCAGAACTGATGACGTTTTCTATACCTCTAACCCTTTCCGCTACTTGAGCTGGAGTTTTAAAGGCGATCTCTTTTTTAATGCTTTCTGTATCTAACTTAGGCACTAATTTCGCTCTAAATTTAGCATTAAAAACTACCTTGCCATCTTTATCAGTACTGGAAACATCTGCCTGAGTCTCGGTCTCTGAAAGATTTAAATTGTAACCCTCAGGAATATTAGTTTCAACCAACTTTGAAACCATTGTTTTTAAGTCACTGTCTGAGTAAGCAGTTCCTTTAAACCTGATTGTTAAATTCAAGGTTAAATTTGAAGCTTGGTCGTTGATATTTTTTGAATAACTTCTTCTGACAATCTCTTCTGTCAAAGCTTCTTCTAAAATCTTAACATCTCCAGATAATTTTGCCTGCAACTCTTGACGGGCTTTTGACCTAAGAGTCGAGATCGCTTTGGCTAGTAACTTTTTCTGATCCTCATCAGTAACTACTGTCACATCTTTACTTGTACCTCCAGAAAAGACTGAATCAGCTTTAGCGCTAAATTGGTCTAAAGATTGACCTTTCAGAGACATCTCTTGACCAGCTGACAAGTTGCCGTCAGGACCAATAGCTTTAGCAG
>CAZMNS010000065.1:0-2029 GCA_964567705.1 uncultured Gammaproteobacteria bacterium
TCCTACAACCCCTACAACAACTAGAAACATCAAGCTAGCGCCAATTTCAGAACAAAAAAAAAAAAAAATTCCACCTACAAAGTTCCTAAAAATTATAGATTTATGAGATAAAGAAGCACTAGCTGTAAATTTCACCTCATTCTCATCTGTGGGCATAATTTTATATTAGATTAGAAGCTTAAAGTTTGTAAAGAGGAAAGATTTAGCTTGAAAAGTAAGTTTAATTAAACTAAAATTTGCTGGTTGTCCTTATTTTTGGACTCGTAGCTCAGTTGGCTAGAGCGCTTCTTTGACGTAGAAGAGGTCAGAGGTTCGAATCCTCTCGGGTCCACAAAGCGACAAAGATCCAGAATTTTTATCCGATTCCTCGGGATTTGCCAGAAAGTAAACTACCACCTTCAGCAGCTGTATCAAGCGACATGCTTGGTCCTTTACTCTTTTTCTTGCCTTGTCCGCCAGCTAAATTAAGTTGGCTTTCTCTTTCTGCTTTTTTTCTTTGGGCATCAGAAAGTTCTACTTGTTTTCTATCTGCCTCTGTTTGATGATAAGTGGTAGCTACTCCAGGGGCAACTTCTGAGCCATGATAAGCAGTTGTTAATCCAAGCAACTCATTTAACTGAACTCTTTTTTCCTCTATAATTGGATTAGTTACAATATGTCTTGGTGCACTCATTAGTTCTGCAGATCGAGCTTTACTAGCTATTTTTCTAGCTTCATCCTCTGCTCTTTTAGGGTCCATAGGAGCCTCTTTTTTAACTCCTAAACCAACTACGTCATTCATAAACAATTCACCAACAAAGTTCATCCAGCTAATTGTCTCTTTGCTGGCTTTTTTCAAACGAGTAATAGTTTCTGTTACGCCTTCTGCTAGACTAAACTCAAAAATTGGAGCTTGGGTAGTTTTAGTAATAATCTCTGCTGCTTGAGTTCTTGTAGGTTCAACAACTTCGCTGGGTAGTTGCATAGGTTGTGGAGGAGGTGCTTCTACTGCAATATTTATAGATTGGAAACTAATTTCAGTTTTTTCTCCTATAGCCATCTTCTCTTTTGCTTCTAAATTAGCTTGGATGTCTAGTTCTACTTTTGGAGCTAAGAGTGCATCCCAATTATTGTGGATAGCTTCAATTTGCGAGGAATCTAAATCTGGGCCAAAAGAGGCTTCAGTCGGTCTGGCTGAATCTCTCTCCAGAATTGAAGTAAATGCGTTTGGTTGTTTTAACACCTGATTAATAGCCATATCTGCTAAACTATAGGGCAGATTTAATACTATTACTATTGTATTCTAGCAGGTTTAAAATATAAGTCAAACAAGCTAAATATTTATATCTGGTGTACAATATCAAAATAAATTTGCGGATGTGGCGAAATGGTATACGCGTACGGTTTAGGACCGTATGGGGCAACCCGTGGAGGTTCAACTCCTCTCATCCGCACCAGATTGCTGTCAGTATATTAATTTTTTGCAAGAGCTAAAGGGGTATTTAAAAAACTAAAGTAAAGTTCTTTGAGGATCTCAAGTTTAACTGTCTGACTTAATACTAATTCAAACTCATCATTTGTTGACAATGCAACATTAGTTTCAACTACTCTAACACCATAAGGAGTTCTGATAAATGCATAATATGGTTCTGAGGGAGCGCCTTTTACTAGTGAAGGAACTATTACCGACCTTTCCATTTCTAGCCAACTTACCTGGTATTCTGTTTTGTTCCATCCAGCACCTACCATGACATCTCCTTTATGACCAACCATATGACATTCATAGCTTCCTGCAGCGCTAAAACCCTCTCTACTTGCGGCAACATCCAAACATATTTCAAATAAGAACTCATTTGAAATAGGACCACTATTTTTTTCAGCTTGTCTTATTGTATCCCTCAACTTCTTACTAACTTTTTTGTAATCAGAATGTGGAATATAAAATTCAAGCATTAGCTAAATCTAGAGATAGCAAACTGATGTGCTTGTTGTTCTAAACTATCATCCAAAGGTTCTAGCTCCACTTTTTGTTTATACTTTACCTCTAGCG
>CAZMNS010000065.1:2064-4695 GCA_964567705.1 uncultured Gammaproteobacteria bacterium
TTGAATTAGCCAGTCTGCTAAATTAGGATTTTTTGGTAAAAGTGAACCGTGCATGTAGCAACCAATAGCATTTTTATAAATACAACCCTCTAACTTATCCTCACCATTATTACCAAAACCTTTAATTACTTTTCCTAAAGGTTGAGCATTATCTTTTAGGTAAGTTTTACCAGAATGGTTTTCAAAGCCAACAAGATAGTTTGTTGTTCGTTTCACCCTTGGTTCATAGTTCATAGAGTTCTTCCCATGAACCACAAACAATGAACTATCTACCTTTATAACTAAATTCCCAATCATCCTATCAAAACTAGCTTTTGTATAAGCTGGGAATAATCCAACCCCCTTGAGGGTCGGACCCTGGCTTGGCTTGTAATAATCACCTAAAAGCTGGTATCCTCCACAAATAGAGAGTAAAGGTACTCCCCTTTCCACCTCCTCCCTTATCACTTTTCCCTTATCATTTATCACTAAATCCCTTGCCACTTGTTCTTGTGCCTGATCTTGTCCACCCCCAAAAAAGAATAAGTCTATCTCACCTAGTTTTAGCTTATCACCGATGGAAATATTTTTAACCTTGATATCTATCCCTCTCCACTGACACCTTTTTTTAAGGCAAATTACATTGCCATCATCTCCATAGGTATTCATCAAAGAGGAGTATAAATGTCCAATAGTTAAACTTAGACCTGTTTTCATGATTCCCTCCAATAATGCTTTTTAATTCCCATTTTAGCAAGTAAGCCCTGTAATTCTAAAAGTGCTGTATAGGTGGGAAGGATGAAGAGACGCCCTTTTAGAGAGCTTTTTGCACTCTCTAAAGCCTTTTCTAAGTTGTTCTCTACTATAATCTGTTTAGGATTAAAGCCGGCATATTTTAGCCTTAAGCTTAAATCTTGTGCTCTTGTACCAGAACAAATAATTGTTAATTGGTAATTGTGAATTGGTAACTTCTCAAACTGTCCATCCCAGATCCAGGAGACATCCCTCCCATCTGCAAAGTTATCATTTAAAGCAATTAATAATCTGTCTTCTTTTTTTATCTCAGAAGCTATAGTTTCAAACACAGCTGTTGCACCTGCTGGATTTTTAATAAGAAAAATATATCCATCTTTAGCTTTCAACCTGGAAGGTTGCAGGCTAAACTTCTCTACTCTACCAAAAGCGGGAGAAAAGTTATTAATTTTTTCCTGAATATTTTTAATGGGTTGATTTAAAAGATAAAAGCTAGCAAAAGCTGCTAAAAGGTTATAAATATGATAGATGCCTGGAATATGAAAACTTAAAGTTAACTCACCTTTTGGATAGTTAATTTTAATCTCACTCCCCTTAAGTCCTTTGTTTTTCAAAACCTCAGCTAAGAAATCATCTTTATAGGTATTCTTTGTCTCTCGGACATTAATAGATTTCTCATGCATTAAAACATGGTTTTTAACTCTAAATTGATAGAATTCTAAATTGGGATTAAACTCTTTTTTTACTCTCCGAAGTCCCAAAGTATTTAAATCTGCGCTGTTAACTAAAATTGTTGGATTCCAGTCTATTTTTTCTAAGCTGTCCCGCCATTTTTTAACTACACTATCCACCTCTCCATATCTATCTAATTGATCTCTAAAACAATTTAAAAAAACTACTAGTTGTGGTCTAGTTTGAAATACTATTTTGTTAAATGCAGCCTCATCAGTCTCCCAGATTCCTATACTTTCATTTAGCTTTCCACCTGAAAGGTGGAAGCGTGAAAGTAGGGTTGAGGCTATACCTCTTTCTAAATTTGAACCACTGGAATTTCTAATAGTTTTAACACCTTGAGATTTTAGCAAATGATTTAATATTCTGGCCGTAGTAGTTTTGCCGTTAGTACCAGTAATTACAATATTTTTAGGGATTTGGAAGATAAGCTTAGAAACTAAATCTGGGTCAACTTTAAGAGCGTAATAACCTGGGGCTGCTGATCCTCCACCAAGTTTTAGAGTGGTTGTTAAAAACTGGATCAGTTTACCTACAAAAATTGCAACAATCAACCTCATACAATTTAAAAATTGTACCAGATTAGATATTAGAAGCTAGTGAGGCAGAAGAACCAGCAGTTTTAGCCTCAAGTTTAGTAAAGGTAAGTGGTCTATCTTGATCAGCCTGCGCATTGTAGAGCTTTTCAAAACTCTCCATATCATTTAAAAAGTAGTTTACTTTAGCTCCCCAAGTAGGAGAAGCAGCATAAACTCTGTTCATCTCTAAAGGAGTTTCTAAACCCCTATCAACATACTTAACTTTTAATCCTTCTGAAACAGTGAAGATCCCATCCCTCCAAGAGTTAAAGGCAAATTGAGAGTCTGGAGTATAAATCGCCCAGCCATAGGCATTGTATCCACCTGGGATCTGTTTACCAAAAGTAGATTCAACTCCAGCAATAGCAACAACTAATTTCCAGTTTAAATTATACTTATCAGCAGCTTCAATAAAGTCTTGAGAATGGTACTGCAGTGGTGAGTTATGTTTGGCTAAATAAGCAGCTAAAACTTGAGCCTTTTTATCAACTTTTTTAGATTCAATATTTAGGCTTTGCTTAGTATCCTTTTTTTGAGAGTTAAGTTTAACATCCCCAGTAATAGGCTGGATAAAAATTAAAGGTATTAA
>CAZMNS010000066.1:0-1761 GCA_964567705.1 uncultured Gammaproteobacteria bacterium
TTCTTAACCTGAGTATTATCCACAAATTTAGGAGAAATTGCAACTATTTGTCCTGGTTTGACGCGATATGACGGTATGTTCACCCTTTTTCCATCAACCATAATATGACCATGAGAAACTATCTGCCTAGCTTCCATCCTAGATTTAGTAAATCCTAACCTGTAAACAGTATTATCTAATCTTCGTTCTAATAACTCAAGGAATGTTTGGGCTGTAGCTCCACCTGATTTAGCAGCCTGGACATAAATATTTCTAAACTGCTTCTCAGTTAACCCATAAAGTCTTTTTGCTTTTTGTTTTTCCCTTAACTGTATCCCATAATCAGAGAGTCTCCTTTTAATCTTTGTTCCTCTCATTCCAGGGGGAATTGCTCCTTTTCTCTCCAGTGATTTAGCGTCTTTTAAGAATAAAGGCACGCCCTCTCTTCTACTTAATCGCCTCTTTGGGCCTTTATAACGTGACATAATAATTTCAAATAAATACCAATTTCAAATTTACAATTTCCAATTGAATCATTAGAAATTTGACATTAGAAATTAGAAATTTATTCTATACTCTTCTCCTTTTTTTTGCTCTTGGTCCATTATGAGGCATAGGTGTAATATCTGCAATTAAAGTAATATTTAAGCCAGCGCTCCTTAAAGCCCTGATTGCTGCATCCCTGCCAGGACCAGGACCTTTTATATATACTTCGCAACTGCTTAAACCTACTTCTTTAGCTTTTTGGGCAACAGATTCAACTGCAGAGATTGCTGCAAAAGGAGTAGCTTTTCTAGCGCCCTTAAATCCAGCTGCACCAGATGAACTCCAAGCAATTGTCTGACCATTATTATCAGTTATTGTTACTAAAGTATTATTAAATGTTGCTGTAACATAAACCCTACCGTTAGTAACATTTTTAACAGTTTTTTTCTTTATTACTTTTTTAACCATAACTCTTTTTGGACTAATTTGGACGTAACTTTTTGGTTCCAATTTAGCATTTCTGCCAAATTGTCCACTACGACCTTAAACCTTTTTCCTTTCTTTATTTGTTTTAATCATGAATCTTAAATCGTAATTCATAAATCCTATTTAGTACCTGTTCCTCCCATCTTAGAAACTATTTCTTTTCTAACAGTTCCTACTGTTTTTTTCTTGCCTTTTTTTGTTCTAGCATTACTTTTAGTTCGCTGACCTCTGACAGGTAATCCTTTTTTGTGTCTAAAACCTCTATAACTAGCTATATCCTCTAACCTTTTAATATTTTCCTGGATCTCTCTTCTTAAATCTCCTTCTATTAAAAACCCATCTAAAGCTTTTTGGAGTCTTGAGATCTCTTCCTCTGTCAGATCTTTAATTCTTTTTCCTCCATCCACTTTAGCTTTTTCCAAAAGCTCTCCCACATTAGATCTGCCTATACCAAAAATATAGGTTAGTCCAATATCCACTCTTTTTTCACTAGGTAAATCAACCCCTGCTATTCTAGCCATATTTTTATTGGACAAAATTGGTCATACTTTTCAATTTTCAATTGACATCATCTGCCAATTTGTCCAGTACAACCTTTTTTAACTTTTCCTCCTTTTTACGTTTTTGGCAAAGCCAAAAAGGCAAGGTTCTTCGAAGCGAGCGATATAATTATCTTACATCGCGAGCGAGAAGGTTCTTATCCTTGTCTTTGCTTGTGTTTTGGATCTCTTGGACAGATCACAAATAAAACCCCTTCGCGTTTTACTATTTTACAAGACGAACATCTTTTTTTTATTTTTTTTTTGACTT
>CAZMNS010000066.1:1771-4686 GCA_964567705.1 uncultured Gammaproteobacteria bacterium
CTGACCCTATCTCCAACCATTAACCTGATATAGTGCATTCTCATTTTACCTGAGATATGACACAAAATTACTCTACCTATAATCTCAGGCAGATCTGCTGACTTGTCAATTTCGACTCTAAATAAAGTATTCGGCAAAACTTCAACAATTTTACCTTCTACCTCAATTGTTTCAGGCATAATTATTTTGGACCTAAGAATTTTATCAGATTTAGCTTCAAAATACAACCCATAGTTAGACTACTATTTTCTCCAATCTGTTAACACTTCTGCTTTATCTTTTCCGACAATAATACTCATTTCAAATAAACCACCTAAAGAGTCATCTTCACTTTTAACTGTCCATCCATCAGCTAAAAGGGATACATCTTTAGTACCTTCGGTATAAATAGCTTCAATCGCTAAAGTCATATTCTCTTTCAGTAACGGACCTTCCTTTACACTTCCAAATCCTGGAACCTCAGGCTCTTCATGAAGCTCTCTCCCAACACCATGTCCAACTAAAGAACGAACAACTGAGTATTTAGGCTCAATAGTTGATTGAATAGCAAAAGAGATGTCACCAACTCTATTGCCAGCTATAGCCTTATCTATCCCAGCCCAAAGCGCTGCCTCTCCAACTTTTAAAAATTCTGAGGGTTCGCTGTCTACTACTGTACTCCACGCTGCGTCTGTGTGCCATCCTTGATAAACTGTACCTAGATCTATACCTAAAACGTCACCTTTTTTTAGGGCAATCTTTCTTGGAATCCCATGAACAACCTCCTCGTTAAGTGTTAAACAAGTTGTAAAATTATATCCAGGGACTGTTTTAAAAGAAGGCTTTCCTCCAAGTCTTAATATCTCCCCTTCAGCTATTTTATCTAAGTCAAGTAGACTAACTCCAGAAGTTGCTGAGTCTAGAGTTTTTTTTAGAGCCAAAGCAGTAATTTGGCCACTTTTTCTCATTAAACCTAACTCTTGATTTGTTCTAGTTTGAATCATTTTCTTTTAATAAATCTTGAAAAACTTTCTCTTCATCTTGTTCACCATCAATCTCTACTAAAATACCCTGCTTCATGTAATACTCCCTTACTGGATCAGTCTCTTCTTTATAAACTTTTAATCTTTCTTCAATAACTTCAAGGCTCTCATCCTCTCTACCTCTTTTTAACATCCTGTTTTTGGCTACCTGATCTGAGATATGCAGATAAAAAACTTTTGCATACTTTGGATCAAAGAGTTTTACCTGAGAAAGTCTTCTAGGAAAACCATCAACTACAAACCCATTTTGACAATCATCTGTACTTATTCTCTCCTTAATTAAGCTAGCAACAATTTTGTCATCTGCTAAATCTCCTTTTTCCAAAGCTTCATTTAAAACAATGCCTTCAGGGCTACTTTCATCCGCTTTAGCTCTGATTAAATCTCCAGTTTTAACTAAGCATAAATTTAACTTACTCGCTAAATTTTTAGCTTGGGTGGTTTTGCCTGACCCTGGAGGACCAAAAATGAGAATCCTCATCGACGCAAAAATCCTTCGTAGTTTCTCTCAATCAGCTTGCTCTCAAACTGCTTGGCTGTATCCAAAATGACTGAAACCACAATTAAAAGAGAAGTTCCTCCTAATGCTAAAGTTGCTATCCCAGTCATTTGAGAGGCTAGAGAAGGTAAAATGGCAATTAATCCTAAGAATATCGCCCCTGCTAAAGTAATTCTGACTAAAATATAGTTTAAATAATTAGCAGTAGTGCTGCCAGGTCTAATACCAGGAATAAATCCGCCATATTTTTTGATCTCATCTGCTATTTTGGTTGGATTAAAAACAACTGCAGTATAAAAGTAAGTAAAGCCTATTACTAATGCAAAGTAGACTAAATTGTAAAGCACGGAGCTAGTATTAAAATTTTCTGCTAAAAATCTACCTATGTTTTGCAGTTGAGGTTGTGCGGTTTGTGATAAATATTGACCAATAAATGAGGGTACTAAGACTAAAGAAACGGCAAAGATTATTGGGATTACTCCTGCCTGGTTAACTCTTAAAGGAAGATAGGTTTGTTGACCAACTGACTGTCTATTTCCCAAATATCTTCTAGCATATTGGACTAGAATCTGTCTTCTGCCCTCATTTACAAAGACAATTCCAGCGATAATCAAGATCGCCATGGCCACAAAGATTAGTATATTAATAAACTGTTCTTGATCGACAATGGAAATTGTTTTAAAAAGGGCGATTGGGGTCTGGACAACTATACCGGCAAAGATTAAAAGGGAGATTCCATTACCGATACCATAATGAGTAATTAATTCTCCGAGCCACATCAAAAAAATTGTTCCTGCACTCATACTAACAACAATAGTTAAGATCTCAATTGGAGTAAAAGCAGTCACTAACCCTTGGTTTCGAAGCAAGGTATACATCCCTATAGATTGCACTAAGCTTAAGGGGACAGTTAAATACCTGGTATATTGGTTAATCTGTTGCCTACCAGACTCTCCTTCTTTAGATAAAGCTTCAAGTTTAGGAAAAACCATAGTTAAAAGCTGCATGATAATTGAGGCATTAATATAAGGGTTTAAGCCTAAAGAGACAACTGAAAAATTAGCTAAAGTACCGCCAGAACAGATATCTAAAAGATTAAGAAATTGATTACTTTGAAAAAGTGCTTTTAATCCTTCTAAATCTACTCCACCAGCAGGGATATGAGCAGCAACCCTAAAAACTATAATAATTAATAATGTAATCAGAATTTTTCTTCTTAGTTCAGGGATTTTAAAAGCATTAATAAAGGGGCGCAGGATACTAGACAACTTCTCCTCCAGCCTTTTTAATTTCATCTGCTGCTTTTTTGGAAACAGGCAATTTAACTGTTAATGCTACCTTAAGTAGATCGGAAGAGCACACGTCTGAACTCCAGTCACCTAGCAAGATCTCGT
>CAZMNS010000067.1:0-4651 GCA_964567705.1 uncultured Gammaproteobacteria bacterium
CAACAAGAGCAAGAGGAAAGAAAGAAAAAAGAAATCAAACAATTTGATGAAATGGAAAAACAAAAAAAGGCTCAAGATATAGCAGTTTCTATGAAACAAAGAAGAGTTGAAGTTAAACGTGGCGGAGCCTAGGTTTTTTCAGACAGATTTCGACGTAACTTCTGCTATTCTATGAGTTCTTCTACGAAATCGTCTGGTCTACGCTTTATCTAATCTAAAGCCTTGATAATCTTAATTCAAAGAATCTATACTTCTAGGTATGTTAAAGCTCTTTAATACTTTAACTAGAAATGTAGAGGAGTTTATGCCTCTAAATCCTCCTAATGTTGGAATGTATACCTGTGGTCCAACAGTTTATGATTTTCAACATATTGGAAATTTTAGAACTATGATAATGTCAGACATCCTCTATCGGGTTCTAAAGGTAAGCGGGTATAATGTTAAATCAGTTAGAAATATTACTGACATTGATGACAAAATAATTAAAAACGCAGCTTTAAAAAATCTACCAATTGATGAATTTTCCAAACAATTTACTGAAGCTTTTTTTAATGACTTAGAAAAACTAAATGTAATCCCAGTAGATGTAAACCCTAAAGCAACTGAACATGTAAGGGAGATGGTCAAATATATAGAAATCCTTATTCAAAAAGGATTAGCTTATATAAAAGAGAATTCAGTTTATTTTGATATCTCTAAATTCCCTGATTATGGAAAATTATCAGGGGTTAAGGGTCGGACCCTTAAAACCGGTACGCGCACGTTATCTGATGAATATACTAAAGATAGCCTCCAAGACTTTGCGTTATGGAAATCCGTTAATCCAGATGATCAAGTTGGTTATGACTCTCCTTGGGGTAGAGGAAGACCTGGTTGGCATATAGAGTGTTCAGTAATGAGTCAGGAGTATTTAGGAGATACTTTAGACATCCATGTTGGGGGCGTGGACCTTTTATTCCCACATCATGAAAACGAAATTGCTCAATCAGAAGGTAAAACTGGAAAAGTTTTTGTTAACTTTTTTATTCATGGAGAAATGCTTTTAGTAGATGGAGGAAAAATGAGTAAGTCACTTAAAAACTTTTACCTCTTAAAGGATTTGATAGGTAGAGGATTTGAT
Source organism: uncultured Gammaproteobacteria bacterium (assembly GCA_964567705.1). GTDB lineage: Bacteria > Patescibacteriota > Microgenomatia > Daviesbacterales > UBA10151 > CAZMNS01. Next base: position 1,121 of record CAZMNS010000067.1, read on the forward strand.
CCGTTAGCTTTTCGCTATTTAGTTTTAACTGCTCATTATAGAGATAAACTAAATTTTACTTGGGAAAGTTTACAAGCTGCACAGAACACTTTAGATAGAATAAAAGAGAAGATTAGAGCGTGGGAGAGGCCTAAAGATGAGTTAGGCTATTATTGGCACACGTTCATAGAACCTGCCAGGACTGACTTAAATATGCCACCAGCTGTTGCGCCCCTTCACGAGGTATTATCTTCAGATCACACAACATCTAGTATGTCAAAAGATCTATTAGAGATGGATAAAATATTAGGACTAAAATTAGATGAGTATTTAGGAAAGAAAACTATTGTCCCAGATAATGTTCAAAAGCTAATTAATGAAAGAGAAAAATTTAGGAAATCAGGAGATTTTAAAAAATCAGATAAACTTAGAAAAGAGATAAAAAATTTGGGGTTTGAGATTGAGGATACATCTTCGGGTCCAAAATTAAAATAGATTTAAAATCCACAAGTAGGTTGAAGTTTATAACCAGAATTTCCAATATGACCACTTCTGATGTAATCAATATATCTCCAGTGAGTCGTTAAAAATCTAGGGTCATGGTGATAGTGTTGTAACTCCTGGTCTTCTAGGTATTGTCTTAACCTGTGGATTTGAGATCTAAAATAGAGCAACGTAGGATCTTGGGATCCAGAAAAATTGCCGATTTCATTAAGTAACCATACATCTCCTTGTCTATATATCAAGTTATGAAAAATGCCAGCAAGAATTCTAGGTAAAAAGATTAAGTTTTGTCTGTCTGGTCGTTTAGTTTGTCCAGAGATTGGATCAAATTCATATCCTATAAAAGTAATAAAGTCTTCAGGAAGATCAGGTATGATAACTAATTCATAAGGTCTTGGAGTTAAGTTAGGTGATAAATCTGGTGTGTCTTGTCCACTACTAGGTCTTCTCTTAAAGATACCTTCTGAGTGTTCTCTTTGTGCTAGAGGCAGATCTGCTCTAACCTGTTCTAAAATAGCTCTTTCAGTGATTGAAGAACCACCATTTCTCCTCGCTATACTTCTTACATATCGAATAAGATATTGACGTCCTTGCTGCTCAGTAGTTAACTTAGAAGATGGCTGGGTTTCCATAAGTCTTGAGTTATTATAGTTAAATTTATTTATAATTCAAGTTACAAGACTAGACAAATGAATAACTCTTTAGTACAGTAAAAATATGTCTGATTCTTTAGAAGTTCCTTTACCTACACAAAAAGAGAAAAAACCTAGTGGTGGCTTTCGTGCATTTTTAGAATCCCTTAATCCATTTAAACCTAAAGATCCTGAGCAGGAAGATTTAATTGATGAGTTAAGGTCCAATGCAGCGCCCCCTGAAACTTTAGAAGATTCTGTTGCTAAGCTACCAGAAGAAAAACCCACGCCAGAGAGATTGAACTAATTCCTTTGGATTATTTTGAAGTTCTTATTTTATCTATTGTAGAAGGTATATCTGAATTTTTACCCATCTCATCTACTGGACATTTAGTTTTAGTATCAGATTTATTAAATATTCCTCAAACTGATTTTGTCAAATCATTTGAAATAATTATTCAACTTGGGGCAATTTTAGCCGTAGTAGTATTGTACTTTAAAAAGTTAACAGAAAACTTAAAACTTTGGAGAATAATTTTAACTGCTTTTTTGCCAACTGCAGTTATTGGATTTTTACTTTATACACTTGTAAAAAATTATCTTTTAGGAAACAGTTTAATTACAGTTAGTGCGATTTTTCTAGGTGGTGTAATTTTAATTATTCTGGAACTTCTATTCAAAGAAATGGATCACCATGTTGGTGAGCTGGAAAAAGTAAATTACAAACAGGCATTTTTGGTTGGACTCTTCCAATCTGTCTCAATTATTCCTGGAGTCTCAAGAGCAGCTGCTTCTATAATAGGGGGATTATTTGTTGGACTTAAAAGAAAAGTTGCAGTTGAGTTTTCATTTTTACTTGCAATTCCTACAATGTTTGCTGCGACTTCGCTTGATTTAGTAAAAAGCAATTTTAATTTTAGTATGAATGAAATTTTTTTGCTCACCACTGGAATGATCACTTCTTTTATTGTTGCTTTAGTAGTTGTTAAGTGGTTTCTAAAATATATTCAAAATCACAATTTTATAATTTTTGGAATTTATAGAATTATTTTAGCAATTGCTTTTTGGGTTTTAATTTACTAAAGATTGTTTTAATTTTAAAGTTTTGTTAGACTAACCCTCATGCATAAACTAATAACTTTAAAAAATGGACTTACTTTAATAACTATTGATTTGCCAAGATTGGACTCTGTGACAACTCTTATTGCTGTTGGTGCTGGTTCAAGATATGAAACTAGAAAAATAAATGGTATCTCTCATTTTCTGGAACACATGTTTTTTAAAGGTTCTAAAAAATACCCTTCTCACGAAATAATTTCAAACCTAATTGATGGAATAGGTGCCGTTAATAATGCTGCTACAAGTAAAGAATTCACCTTTTACTGGATAAAATCTGCTGCAAAACATATTGAGCTAGCATCAGACATTCTTTCCTCAATGCTAAAAGAACCCTTATTTTTAAAGGATGAGGTGGAAAGAGAAAAGGGAGTAATTATTGAAGAACAAAAAATGTATAGAGATATGCCTACTCGTTATATTTGGGATCTTTATGAAAGTTTGCAATTTGGTGATCAGCCCTTGGGGTGGAATATTGCCGGAGAAGATAAAACAATTTTAAATTTAAAATCTCAAGATTTTTTTAAATTTATGAATTCTTTATATTCTCCTAAAAATATGGTTTTAGTTTTTGCAGGAAAGCTGCCAGAAAATATTAAAGATCTAGCTGAGCAATATTTCTTAGATCTCCCTCAAAGAGACCAATATAAATTTAAAGCCTTTAAAGATGGTAAACAGACTAAACCAAAAATAAATATTTATTACAAAAAAACAGATCAAGCCAATCTGATACTAGGAGTTAAAGCATATGATCGTTACGATAAAAAAAGATATGCAGCTAGAGTTTTAGCAGTAATTTTAGGAGAAGGGATGTCTTCAAGGCTTTTTATAGAGATAAGGGAAAAAAGGGGTTTAGCTTATCATGTAAGTGCAGATTATGATCCTTACGTAGATAGTGGAAGTTTTACAGTTTTTGCTGGGCTAAAACTTGAAAAAATAGAAGAGGGCTTAATTGTTATAAAGTCTGAATTGAATAAAATAAAAGAGTATGTTGTCAAAGAAGAAGAGTTAAAAAAAGCTAAAGAAATAATCAGGGGTAGAACTGCTATCAGAAGTGAGTCCACAAATTTTTTGGCTGAATATTTTGGAATTAATTTTATTTTAGATAAAAAAGTTGAAACTTTTGAAGAAACTATGAGAAAAATTGATGCGGTCACACCACAAGATATTCAGGATGTTGCAAAAGAGTTATTTAAATCAGAAAACTTTAACTTACAAATAATCGGCCCCTTTAAAAATCCTAAATCTTTTGAAAAAACTTCTAACTTCTAATTAGGATATTTTTAAGTTCTTTAGTGGT
>CAZMNS010000068.1:0-4518 GCA_964567705.1 uncultured Gammaproteobacteria bacterium
GTCACGGTAAACAAGAAAAGTGGATTTATCATAATTTAAAAAAAGTGCCATCTAAAGTTTTTATAGGAGTTGGTGGAGCGTTTGATTATTTATCGGGTAGTGTCACCAGAGCGCCTGAAATACTTAGGAAATTAGGTTTGGAGTGGTTGTTTAGACTTACCTTGCAGCCTTGGAGGATTAAAAGATTTGGAAGCTTGATGAAATTTCTGTTTTTAATACTATTTGCAAATAGAAATTGGATATTGTTTGGAATACTTGTAATTTGGTAAATTAGAATTTAAGTATGTATGCTATAGGAATAGATTGTGGCGCAACTAATTTAAGAATAGGTTTACTTGATGAACAAGGGAATTTATTATCTTCACAAATAACCGCCTCTCCTTTAAAAACATCTCCTAATGAATTTGGTAAGTTAAGTATCGAGCTGATTAAGGAGCTTTTAGGAAAACATGCTTTAGGGCAAAAAGACTTAGCAGGAGTAGGAGTTGGAGTACCAGGGCCATTGAATCTTAAGACAGGTGAGATATTGGCTTCAGCTAATCTGCACAATAAAGAGCCAATCGCCATTAAAAAAATTATTGAGCGGTTAATTGATAGTAAGATCTATATTGATAGAGATACTAATTTGAGCTTACTTGGTGAAGCTTGGCAAGGAGGAGCAAGAGGTTTTAAAGATGTGGTGATGCTAACTTTAGGCTCAGGGGTAGGAGGATCTGTAATGGTTAATGGCGAGATAGATAGAGGTTCAACTGGAAAAGCTGGAGAGATAGGACACATCTATATAGAAATTCAAAGTTCAAAATTCAAAGTTCAAAATTTGCCACGCTGTGGTTTAGGACATCAAGGCTGTTTAGAGGCCTTAATTAACTCTGCTAGTAGTTTAGATGAACTATCAACCTATTTAGGATATGGTTTGGCAAATATTGTTGATTTATTTAATCCAGAAAAAATAATTATAGGCGGAGGAAAAATCAATTTAGGTGATTTTTTACCTAAAGCGATTGAAATTATGAAGCAAAAGGGTATAAAACCAGCTGTTGACCAGACGCAAGTAGAATATGCTAAGCTGAAAGAGTTAAGTGGAATTTATGGTGGTGCAAAATTAGTATATGATAACATCAAAATCTAGAGCTGATCTTAAAGAAGTGTTAATGGATCCTAAAAATCCAGGTATCAAAGAACCATATTTTGTAATACACGGAGAGAGTGAGGAAAACATTACAGTATTATCCCCAGGGAAAAATGGAATTGAGTTTAATAAAACTTTTGGCCATTTTCACAACTATAATGGAGTTGAGATCTACCATTGTTTATTTGGTCAAGGGGTGTTACTTTTGCAGCGAAATGATGAAACAGGTGAAGCTAAAGAATTTAGAATTATCAGTTTAAGGCCTGGAATTACAGCAGAGATACCAGCTGGTTATGGACATGCATTAGTAAATACCGGTAAGCACTTCTTAATAGTAGTAGATAATGCTCCTAACAATCCCAAAGCTCATGATTATGAAACAGTAAAAAATAAAAAGGGGTTAGCTTATTATATTGTTGATAAGCAGGGTGATATCTCCTTTGAGGAAAATCCTAGTTATAAGTATCATCCTCAAATCACATCATAAAAAGTTTTTGCCTTTAGGAGAACCTAATCTTATTATATTAGCAAATTAATTACTTCAGTGCCAAATATATCAAAGGATGATTAAATATAATCTAAGTATTAAAGTGTAGAATCTTTTTGAGTTATTCCTAGGAGCCACAAAACAGCCTCTTTTTTAAGCTCTTCAAGAGCGCAAGAAAGAGGAATATGTGTCAATGGAGTAATTAAAGGTCAGAGCTTTTCTGAGTAATTCCAAGTAACCAAAGCACCGCCTCTTTCTTATATCTTCTGTCTCCTCTGGAGTTAATTCTAATGGCTGGTAATTTTCCTCTTTTACCCCATCTTTTTATAGTTAAAGGAGAGACTCTTAATACCTCTGCCACTTCTCTTACAGTTAATAGATCAGGAAGATTATCCAAGGATATTTTATCAGCCATTCTAAGTCTTTTTATATCATAGGGTTTCAGAGAATGTCAAGTAAGTTATTAGTTAGGTTTAAGGATATCTTCAATTTCTTGAAGAGTTTCTTCTTGAGTATATAGCGTCGACTCTTTTACTCTAAAAGATATTCTTAAAAGCACTTGTAAAGCAGCATTATGATCAGGATTATTTGGGTTTTTAAGTGAACCCCAATAATTTAACAACTCCTTTATTGGTCTTTTACCAGCATAAATTTCTTTGAAAACCATAGGGTTTAACTTAGAGGCTAGGTTAAGTTGATCTACTATGGCAAAACCTGAACTATATTCGTCTGGAGAAAGATAAGGGCCAATTTCTTGACCAACCAAAACACCATTATATTCAGTTAGTGCTTCTGTGCCGCCTGAGTGGAAGATTGGTTGACCCCTAAAGTTAATCCCTTCAAAAGTAAACCCGCGTATCCTATTTATGGTAGATAAAACATTACCAGATCTATCAGCTAGTACAATGGGGATTATTTCAAACGATTCTGTAGTGCAGTTGTAATGAGAATACCCGTGAAATAACAAACTGGTTTTTAATACAGTCATAAGATCAAGATTACCTAATTCAGTCATTACTTGAGATCTACCTCTGATTTTATTGGCTACTCTGTCTAATACAACATCATGGAATAAGACTGCCTTATTTTTTAAAGGAACTGTTTCTACTGTCCCATCAACATACTTTTTCTTTTCTTCTTCAGTTAGCTTTCTGCCATTTTCTCTTTCAACCTCTTCTTGGATCCTTGCTGAGTTTACTATAGAAACTTTTTGGGCCATCTCTAAAGGGTCTCCACGGCATATAGCCTCTTGACAATAATACTCGGCTGTTGCTCTATATAGTTCTTTATCTGGATAAAAATTAGAAATTGACGGATAATCTTTTGCTTCTAGTAACTTAATTCTACTAGCTGAGCTAAGTCTTTCCCAAGTAATATGAGGCTGAACTAATGTCGAAGTGGTGGTGGGTTCTGGTGAAGTAATATATTCTTCGGTAACAAGTTGCTTTAAAGAAACCCCTCCAACAACAACCAATCCTCCACCTACTCCTAAAAGTGCTAAAAACTTTAATCGTGAGTTTTGAGCCTCTGTTCTAATATTCTGGGTGGGTTTTGGAGTAATACCTGATGACTGCATGTCTCTTTGTCGCAGTCGCTCATGCGTTTTTCTGGCTTTTTTTGCCCACCTATCTTGTTTCCGCTCTGGCATAGCTAGGAATTATAATAAATCTGTATCTTTATATCAAACTAAAGCCATTAGCATCAAAAAAGAGGGGACTAATAAAAATATAGATTACTGTAACTCCACTTGAGCTCCAGCACCAGCTAGTTTAGCCTTTGCTTCCTCTGCGGTCTGCTTATTAACACCTTCTAAAACTACTTTGGGAGCTGCTTCTACCAAATCTTTAGCTTCTTTAAGTCCTAAAGTTGGGACAAGCTCTCTAACCGCTTTAATAGCCCCAATCTTATTGGCTCCAGCGCTAGAAAGTATGACATTAAAAGTTGTCTGTTCTTCCTGTGGTTCTCCTGCTGTCTGCCCTGATCCGGCAGGGCCGGACGAAGGACCTACTGCTACAGGTGCTTGAGCTGAAACACCAAATTTATCTTCCAGGGCATGAACTAAATCAGCTAGTTCTAAAACTGAGAGTTTTTCAATTTTTTCAATAATCTGTTCTAAGTTAGCTGAAACTGGTTTAGAAGCTTTTTTAGGCTCTTCAGTTGGTTCTTGCGCTCGCACAGCCTCGTCTCGTGTCTGCGGTACGCTTGCGGGCGAGTCAGTGCTCGCTTCATTAATAGTATCAGCTTGTTCTTCTTGGCTTTGTTCTGAAGCTTGATTTTTGTCGTTGTCTGCCATATTAATTGCTAACTGTTAATTGATAATTGTTAATTGCTTTTCTATGAACAATTAACTATGAACTATTAACAATTAACTTGATTCACCTCCTCTCAGTTTTTGGATCTCACTTAATGCATATACTAAATTTCTTAAATTACCTTGCAAAACCCGAACAATTCCTTGTAGAGGAGCAACTAATACACCCACTGTTTTAGCTTGCAGCTCTTGTTTAGATGGCAAATTAGCAAAGCTATTTATCTTAAGATCTACTAAATATTCATCTCCCAAAAAGCCACCTTTAACTTTTCCTAAACCAAACTCTTTGAAGGACTTAACTAAAGTTTTAATCGGAGAGACCTCATCGTTAAAAGAAAAAAGTGTCGCTACTGGGCCTTCAAATAATCGTTCATCGTTCATCGTTAATCGTAAATCGTGAATTGCCAATTTCAATAAATTATTCTTGGTTATAGTAAACTCTGCCTGCTGCTCTCTAAGTTTCTTTCTAATCTCAGAAAGTTGAGTCATAGTTAAGCCTCTATAATCTGCAAAAACTATAGAGTTAGCACGACCGAGCTCTTCTGTTAACTTTTTAACTAATTCTTCTTTTTGTTGTCTAGTTTTAGGCAT
>CAZMNS010000069.1:0-4499 GCA_964567705.1 uncultured Gammaproteobacteria bacterium
TCTAAAAATGTCATCAGTACTTAATGGATCAACCAATAAAGCGCTACCGTTTGCAATCTCTGCCATTGAAGATGTCTTTGAGGTTAAAACTGGGCAACCGCAAGCAAAGGCTTCAAGTATAGGTAATCCAAACCCTTCAAAAAGTGAGGGGAAAACTAAAGCTATTGCACCTGAATATAAAGATGGAAGATCTTCATCTGGAATGCGTCCTAAAAATATTACTTTTGAGCTTAAATTCAAAGTTTTAACTAATTTATAAATATCATCTGATAACCATCCCTTACCCCCTACTAAAACTAATTTAGTATGTAGGCCTTTTTCTAATTTAGCGAAGGCTTGTATAAGCCGAGCTAAGTTCTTACGAGGTTGAATAGTTCCTACAAAAAGAAAATACTTTCCCTTTTCTAAATCAAACTGCCTCAGACTATTAACTAATCTTTCACCTATTACAGGTTTAAAAAGTTTAATATTTACTCCTTCATATACTACTTTGATCCTATTTGAACTAATTCCTACTTTTTCTTCTAAATCTTTCTTTGTAGCTTGAGATACTGCAATAATTTTGGTTGCTCCCTTAAGTTGATATTTTGTCATCGCTTTAAGATATAACCTTTGTTTTAGCTGATGAGTTTTAGGAAGATATTCTGCTCCTAAATCATGAACAGTTACTACTGTTTTTAAACCTGGTTTTTTAACTAGAGGTAAGGTGTGCGCAGGTACAAAAAGCAGATCTAGTTTATCTTTAAAAGTTTGTATACTTAAACCTATTTGAGTCCAAAGCCTAGGCCATCCAATTTCAACAAATTTAAAATTCTCAGGCCAATGTTTTCTATTAATTTGAATACCCGGTCTAATATAGACCTTAAAATATATTTCTGGGTCTATTTTCGAAGAAAAGAGCCTCTGGCTCATTTTTGCTAAATGAACCAAAAGTTGATAAGAATAGTTCTCTGTACCAGTTTTATCTTTTAAAAAGGCTCTTGAGGCATCATAACCAATAACCATACGGTATAGTATATCGTAAAACTATCTTTTTGATGCACTCCGCTTTAGGGTATGGAGCTGTTACAAGACAGCGATCATTGTAATAAGCGCAATACTCGCAAGCGTCAGCGTTTACTAACGCTGCGCTTATACAAATCTAGATTCTCAAGCGCTATACCTGTTCCTAAAACAACTGAAAGTAATGGGTTCTCAGCAGTATGACAAGGAACCCCTGTTTCTTCTGTCATAAACTTATCTAAATTAGTTAACATCGAGCTTCCGCCAGACATAACTATCCCCTTATCTATAATATCTGAGGCTAACTCAGGTGGCGTCTGTTCTAAAACTCCTTTAACTGCCCCAATAATCTTTTTTAAAGTATCTAATATGGCATCTGTTACTTCTGTTGAGCTTAAAGTAATTGTTCTGGGCATTCCTGTTGGTGCATCTCTGCCTCGAACTTCCATAAATTTAATTTCTGACTGTTTTCCATAAACAGCATTGCCAATTTTAGTTTTTATCTCCTCAGCAGCTCGTTCTCCAATAATTAATCCAAACTTTTTTCTAACATAGCTTTGAATTGCTTCATCTATTTTGCCACCACCAATGCGCGCACTACTATGTACAACTACCCCTCCTAAGCATATAACTGCAGCCTCAGTCGTACCTCCACCTATATCAACAATCATATTTCCAGAAGGATTAGCAATAGGGATATTTGAACCAATAGCCGCCGCCAGGGGCTCATCAATTAAAAAAGCTGTTTTAGCACCAGCTGATAAAGTTGCGTCCAAAACTGCTCTCCTTTCAACAGAGGTAACCCCAGCTGGTATACAAACCATCACTTCTGGTTTTAAAAGCCTGGTTCTACCGCAAACTCTATCAATAAAATATCTCAGCATTGCTTCTGTAATAACATAATCAGCTATCACCCCATCGCGCAGCGGTCTTGAAGCAGTAATATTACCTGGAGTACGACCTAACATCTCTTTAGCTTCATTACCTACTGCTAAAACCCGATTATCGTCTGTAGAAACTGCTACAACAGTTGGTTCATTTAAGACAATTCCTTCGCCAGCAACATAAACCAAAGAATTGGCAGTACCTAGATCTATCGCAATACGTTTAGAGAAGTTAAACATTTGTGGTGACTTGGGAATTCTAACAATTCCAAAACCAGGTCACAAGATATATTAAGTAGAGCAAACTAGTATATAAGTTACTTTAAATTTATTCCGTAAAGGTTAGGTTCTTTTGCGGTAGGAATTGGCAGAGTATAAACAATAGCTAACCTTGAACCATCTGGCCAAGAATAAACAGCATCAGCATTAAAATTTCCTACAAATATTACAGCTTGATTTTGGCCATCAAACTCGACTATAGAGATCCTATTAATATCAGTCTGATCTTGTTCCTGATCAACTAAAACTAGATGCCTGGAATCAGACAACCAGCTTGCAGAAAATACTTCTGGAAGATCGAATGTTTTACGTTCAACTAAATCTATAACCTTAAACTTAACTTTTTGCTTCTGTTCTTCTACGAATAAAAATTTTGTCTCGTCTGGCGACCACTTAATCTGTGCCGCATCTGATGCGATTTTCCTTATATTCAGATCTTTAATCACTTCTAACCGAGTTAGCTCTTTAGTTTCTTCATCTTCTTCCCAAGACTTTAAAGTAGGTTGCAAGATGGCTGTTATATCTCTGGGTGGATCATTTAAACTATCAGAGTTTAATAGTAAGCTTCTATCAGGGAGGGTTACTAATATCTGACTAGAATCTGGCGACCATCTAAATGAAGCCTTAGTATAATCAATCCCTGGGTTTGACACAGCAATTTGGTGAGGCTCAACACCTCTGGCAAAAGCAATTGGCCTCTCACTCATAGTCCAAACCCAAACTCCAGCTTTTTTTGTTAAAGAGCCTTGATCAGCTGCTGGTGGAACCACAAAGACTAGTTTTTGACCATCAGGAGAAAGAGATGGGTTATAAACTCCATTAAAGGTTAGAGGGTAAACTGTAGGAATAGCTGGAAAAAGAGCAGCTTTAACTTCTGTTACTAACCCTTCTCTAACTTCAATCTTTTTTTCCCAAGGGATATAGCCTTCTTTGACAATCCTAACATCATAAGTTTTAGGAACTAAGGAATCTATATTAGCATCAGTTGCTGTAGTTAGATGACCATCCAAATAAACTGAGGCTTGATCAGGTATCGAAGTTATCGAAAGAATACCAGTTCCCGTAACCATCCCTGTGTCAGGCGAGAATCTATAACCTTTAGCGAAAAAGATAGCTACCGCCGCGACAGCGCCTATGATTAAAAAGGTCAGGATAGTTAGTAAAAAGCTTTTTCTAACCATAAAAGTATTGTACAACAAATTTTGTATCCCTACCCAGACTCGAACTGGGGACCTTCCCGTTAGGACCGGGATGCTCTATCCAACTGAGCTATAGGGACAAAGTAAGTATATTTTAACATTTTAAGAGTATAATTTAATTTATTCGGGGATTGGCGCAGTGGTAGCGCGCACGATTCGGGATCGTGAGGCCGGCAGTTCAAGTCTGCCATCCCCGACAGATTTGATATACTCAACTTATGGCTGATGAAGATCATAAGGACCTAGGAGATCTAACAAAAGAGGCTTTAGGCGAACATTCTACCAGAAGAGGCTTTTTGCATGGTTTAGCACTAACAGGAATAACTGCAGCTACAAAATTATTTGGTTCTAATTCACCTTTTCCCCAATCTGCCCCTCCCCAAGCCCCACCACCAGAAAGACAACCACTATCCTCAAGCCTAAAAGTTGATGAGGAAGAAGTCGTTTTACTGAATGCTCCCCAAGTAAAGATTGAAAAAATGATTTTAGGAGAAAACTTTGATCAAGCTATTGCCGAAAAAGTAGAAGAAATAATACAGCAGTTGAGAATCCAAGGAGGCTGGACTGACGAGAAGATATTGGAAAGACAAAATAAACTTAAACCTCTAATTGATCGGGCTTTAGATATAATAAAGCACGAATTGATAGATTATGATATAGATCCAGAGTTAATTTGGGGAGATATAGCGTTTGCTATTAGCTTAAGAGAATCTAGTGGTATCCCTTCAAAAAAACCTACTCCACAAAGCCAAGCTCTAGGTATGATGCAGTTAACTCCAAATGCTGTTATAGATTCTAAGAGATTCCTTGGTTGGGATAATAAAAACTTTAATTTATTAGAAGATCACCAAAATAATATTACCTTAGGTATAGCTTACTTATTATTTTTAAATAAACAGTTTAACAGTCCAAGTTTAGCCATATGGGCATATCATTTAGGCTTGGGTAATGTTTTAAGGCAAATTAAAAGATATCCTAAAGATTTTTATTTAACAGTCTCTACTTTACTTAAAGATGAGCGTGTTTTAAAGGATCTTTCAGAAAACGGCATAACTGAGAAAGAGTCTATTTATTACAACATTAAAATCGCAGCTTTCTCTAGAATGATTGCTCAAGCTAAAGCTAATCTTGGGAG
>CAZMNS010000070.1:0-4491 GCA_964567705.1 uncultured Gammaproteobacteria bacterium
ACTGGAGTTTAATTGATAATTACGAATGGGTAGAAGGCTTTGATCCTAAATTTGGATTGATTGAGGTTGATTTTAAAACCCAAAAGCGTACTCCCCGCCCCAGCGCTCATGTTTATGAAGAGATTATTAAAAATAATGGTATTCCCCACTACCTGCTTAAACTCCTAGGTCATGGTAATAGAGTTGAGGATGTGCTTAGAAATCCTCATGATCTAAAATTATGAACTTTTTGCCTTTTGCTCTAACAGCTTATATCTTAGGGGGAATCTCTTTTGTTATAGATAAAGCTTTAGTAGACCACTCCTTAAGAAACCCAATTGTTTACACCTTTTATATTGGCATTTTAAGCTTAGCTGTTTTAGTATTAGTCCCCTTTGGATTTACCCTTCCTTCTCAAGAAGCAATTGTTTTTGCAGCCCTTTCTGGAGTGATCTTTATGGTTGCTATCCAAACTTTTTTTCAATCTTTAAAAAACTATAATGTTACTGTTGTTTCTCCAATTGTTGGTACTATAAATCCTTTATTTGCCTTGGTTTTAGGCTGGGTTCTTTTAAATCACACGCTAACCCCAAATCAGCTATTGCCCTTTAGCCTGCTCATCTTAGGAGGAGTTATTATTACTTTCAATCTCTGGTGGGGTAAGCACAGTTTGGATAAAAATTTTTATTTAATGATAATCTCAGGAGCATTATTTGGGCTCTCTTATGTTCTTTTATCAGAAGCTTTTCTTCTCAGTAATTTTATTACTGGGCTGGTGATTAGTAGGATAGCTGCAGCATTATTAGTTTTTAGCTTTTTATTTTTCCCACATACCCGCAATCAAATATTGATAAGTAAAATAACCAAGAACCATTTTGCCAATAAAATAGGGTTTCTAGTTTTAATTAGTCAAGGATCAGGAGCTATTTCTGGATTTATGGTCTCATTTGCAATTTCACTTGCCAATCCGGCACTGGTAAATTCACTTTTTGGAATTCAATATATTATTTTGCTTGTGGCTGCATTATTTTTAGCTAAATCTTACCCTCATATATTAGATGAAAACTTTAACAAAAAAGTTCTTACTCAAAAAATATTGGGGACTGTTATTATAAGTATAGGATTAGCACTACTAGCTTTCTCCTAAAAGTATGAAGATCCAGCCTCTGATATTTATAGCTTTAGCTATTTTAATACTTACTTTTTTGTTAACTAAACAATCTCAAAACAGTGAAATTAAATACGGGGTTAATTTTGATCAAAGGTACGCTAAATATTTAGGAGTTGATCCTGAATTGCTGCTTGATGAGATCTTAAATGATTTACAGATCAAAAATTTTCGTCTTTCTGCATATTGGAGTCTAATTGAGCCTGAAAAAGGCAAGTTTGATTTTAATCAGCTGGATCTGTTGATAGATAAAATTGCCAAAAAAGATGGCAAAGTTATTCTCTCTGTCGGTAGAAAACTCCCCCGTTGGCCTGAGTGTCACGCTCCTTCCTGGGCTATTAAGCTTCCAGAAAAGGAGCAACAAGAATTAGTTTTAAAATATTTAGAAGAGACTGTTAAAAGATACCAGAATAATCCAGTAGTTTACGCTATCCAAGTTGAAAATGAGCCTTTTATGGAGTTTGGGATATGTCCACCGCTAGACAGACAATTTCTTCAGCAAGAAATAGATCTGGTAAGATTATTATCCGAGAAACCTATTATCATAACTGACTCGGGTGAAGTTAGACCTTGGGTCTCACCTGCTAAACTTTCTGATATTTTAGGCATCTCTTTATACAGGACAGTAAATCACCCAAAGTTTGGCAATATTAACTACCCGCTTATTCCTAGTGTTTATAATTTAAAATACAGATTAGTAAAAAAGCTCTTTGCTCCTAAAAGTAAAAAAGTAATAATTACTGAGCTGCAAGCAGAAGCTTGGGTTACTGATGGAGCAAAAGAAACTCCTATAGATATTCAAATAAAAAACTTTCCTGCTAAAAGCTTAAAGGGAAATACTGAGTTTGCTCAAAAGACTAGTTTTAGTGATATATATTTTTGGGGCGCTGAGTGGTGGTATTATATGAAACAAAATGACCATCCAGAATACTGGGAGTATATTAAGAGTTTATCTTTAGAAATTTAGCCTCAAATCATAATTCTACAAAGGTTGTTGTGGGATAAACAGTAAAAACTCTGTCCCAATCTCTAGAGTTACAAGCTAAATGATTTAACTGCTCATAATCTACATTTAAAGGTACGTTAAAGATTTTTCTGCGTAATCCATTTGCTGATCTCTGATAAACAACTAATCTCCCCTCACGTTCGCTTATTGTCATGAACTGCTCATCAAACATAAATTCTTGATTCCAAATTCCTACAGCTACTTTTTGATCAAATCGATCTATTACTTCCCATTTATCTACTGCTCGGACAATTTGTTTTAAATTAATAAATTCTAACCTTTGAAGAGCTTGCAGTTTTCCAAGAAGTTGACAATAAGTTGGACACAGGGTTTCTAAATCTGGCAACTCACTTATAGGAATATCTCCTCTACCAAACCTAACTATAAGTGGAATCATAGCTTCTTCCCAAGCTTCGATTTCATGGGTGATCACAAACCTATCATAGGAAGATGGTGATTCTTTCCAAAAAATATCATCAACTCTATAAAAAGGTGCTGGATGAATCATATAAGGTTGCCCATTTCTATCATAATCCACTGAACCAAAATCTGTCACTTTGTCTTCGGCACTTATATATAATGATCGCTTTTTTATCTGATAACAAAGTTTAGTGCCGTTGTTAAATTCTAAAAAAATTTCTCCAAAGGAATAAGTTCCATCTTTTTGAAAATTAAGATATGCGAGGGTCTTCCCCCTTTCTATTTGTTTTTCTAAAGTAACATAGACAGAATCATCTGCCGTATCAGTATATCTGTCTTGCGTTTCATATGGAGAAAATTCTCCAGGAGGTAGAAGTTTCTCTGACATTGTGCTGATTATATATTCTTCTTTCTTTTAATATCAATTAACTTTACTTTAAATTTTTAGCCTCAGATTAACTAAAAAAATATCTTAAGTTTGTATTTGATATCTACTGATATGTTCTGATACAATTGGTGCTACTTTTTCCGAACGCCATGCTAGTTTAAAATTGAGTCAGATTTGTTGCAGTTTGGCATACGGTGAGTAAGGAAGACAGAAGATGAAAAAAAAATTACTCCTGCCGCTGCTGTTATTTGCTTACTTTCTGATTAAAATAGGTCAGATTCCCCTTTTTCTCTTTAAACTAGCACTTTTTTTAAAGAAAACATTTAACAGATACTTTCCTCTATCTTTAAGAATAGGCTTAGGACTTTTCTTTTTAGTCCTTTTAGTCTTCATTTACTCTTACTTCTTAATTATTGTTGCTCATACACTGCCATCTCCCGATAGATTATCTACCTTAGAGGGGCCTCAAACTACTACGTTTTATGATAGAGATGGCAGGTTGCTTTATAGACTTTATGAAGGCAGAAATAGAACTCTGGTAGGCTTAGAGGAGCTTCCTATCCATTTAATTCAAGCAACTATTGCAATTGAGGATAAACATTTTTATAACCACCCTGGGATAGATTTTTTTGCTATCACAAGAGCAGCAGTTGCTAATATTAAAGGAGAAAAAGTTCAAGGAGGTTCAACTATTACTCAGCAATTGATTAAAAATACTTTACTCACTCCTGAGCGCACCTTTCAAAGAAAGATTAAAGAAATACTTTTAGCTTATTGGGCAGAAAGAATCTTTTCTAAAAAAGAGATCTTACAGATGTACTTTAATGAATCTCCTTACGGTGGAACAGCTTGGGGTATTGAGGCTGCATCAGAAGTGTATTTTAACAAAAAAGCTTCTCAGCTCTCTCTAGCAGAGAGTGCATTTCTTGCAGGGTTACCTGCTTCTCCGACTGAGTACTCACCATTTGGTCCATTCCCTGAACTAGCTAAAAAGAGGCAGAAAGAAGTTTTAAAAAGAATGGTTGAGGATGGTTATATCACCAAAGAGCAGGCTGAAATTGCCTCGTCAGAAGAACTTACTTTTAACTCACCCAACAACCATATTAAAGCTCCTCACTTTGTTATGTATGTCCGCTCACTTTTGGCACAAAAGTATGGCGAAAAAACAGTTTCTCAAGGTGGACTAAGTATAGTAACCACTATTGATTTGGATATCCAGCAGATGGCTGAACAAGTTGTAGCTGAAGAAGTTGCTAAACTTCAGTCTTTAAATGTCACTAATGGAGCAGCAATGATAACAGACGCTAAAACTGGACAAATTTTAGCAATGGTTGGATCCCGTGATTATTTTGATCCAAAAATTGGCAATTTTAACGTTACTTTAGCTCCCAGGCAACCCGGCTCTTCTATTAAACCAATAACTTATGCTACAGCCTTTAAACAAGGCTACACTCCTGGAAATATGCTTTTAGATACTCCCACAGTTTTTAAAAACTCCTGGGAAACTTATGCTCCAGTAAATTATGATGG